>JAIXPN010000091.1 GCA_027486235.1 Burkholderiaceae bacterium | reverse complement strand
GACCAGATCCTGAAAGCAAAAGCAGTCAGCGGGTTTGAACCCTTATGGCTCGAGCGCCGCGGCGATTGGTTCTTAGCGCAGCAGAAAATTGCCGAAGCGCGCAAGCAGTATTTGGATGCCTGGAAGTTAATGGAGAAAGACAAATCCTTCCCAGAAGACTCCAAGCGTTTATTGAAGGTCAAGATTGATGCGGTAGGGGGCATGTAGTGCAGCTTTGGCGCATTAGCTCGGTATTGCTGCTCTCGCTGACCATTGCGGCGTGCTCTGGCTCGTCGAAAGTGCGCAAGCCTGCTGATCTAGTAAACGTGACTAATCAGGTCGAGTTGGCTGAAGTTTGGTCAACCAGTGTTGGTAGTTCGTTACCTGCTAATTTTCGTCCTGTGGTGGCAGGCGATCACGTCTTTGCCGCATCGATGCGTGGCACCTTAAGTAAATTAAGTATTCAGACGGGTCGTGTTGTTTGGGAAGCATCTGTTCCAGAGAAGCTCTCAATTGGTCCGGGATCCGATGGTAAGACAACGGTTGTGATTAGTAGTGAAGGCAATGTTTTTGCCTTTGATGAGGCTGGCAAAAATATCTGGAAATCCCCGCTGGGTAGCGAAGTTCTCTCTGACCCCATTGTTGCTGGCGGCATTGTTGTGATTCGCACCCTAGACAATCGCTTTATCGGTTTGGATGCAGCCAACGGTAAGCGCCGTTGGATTTATCAGCGTCAGCAATCGCCCTTATCGTTGCGTGTAGGTTATGGCATGCTCTTGGTCGGTAATGATGCGGTTATTACTGGTTTTGCAGGTGGGCGCTTTGGTGCCATGGCCTTGGGTAATGGCGGACTAATCTGGGAGTCTGCAGTCTCCTTCCCTAAGGGCTTTTCTGAGATTGAGCGATTAAACGATGTGACCAGTCGCCCCAGTCTAGAAGAGGGCCGTATCTGTATCGTGTCGTATCAGGGCAAGATTGGTTGTGCTGAGCTGCGCACTGGTAATTTGGTTTGGTCCAAAGATTTCTCGAGCTATACCGGCACTGCGCAAAGTGCAGAGTTTGTCTTTGCAGCCGATGAAAAGTCGCATGTCACAGCATATCGCGCAAGCGATGGTGTACAGGTTTGGCAAAACACACAGTTGACCTGGCGGGATGTGGGTGAGCCACTGGCGATTGGCAGAGTTGTGCTGATGGGTGATAAGCAAGGCTACGTTCATCTCCTGAATCAAAATAGCGGAGAGATGGTCTCGCGCATTCGTCATGACAGCTCCCCTGTGAGCGCTGCACCGATTGCTGCTGGGGGTGTGATCATTATTGCCTCGCAAGGCGGCAAGATCGCCGCTTACCGTCCGCGCTAAGAACTTCTATTCATGAAACCTGTTATCGCTATTGTGGGCCGACCCAATGTCGGCAAATCCACATTATTTAATCGCCTGACAAAATCACGCGATGCATTAGTCGCTGACTTCCCAGGACTAACGCGCGATCGCCACTACGGTAATGGGCGCGTCGGTGAGCGCGAGTTTATTTGTATTGATACCGGCGGCTTTGAGCCTGTTGCTAAAACCGGCATCTTGGCAGAAATGGCCAAACAAACGAAGCAGGCTGTTGCTGAGTCCGACCTGATTATCTTTTTGGTTGACGGTCGCCTAGGTCTAGCGCCGCAAGACAGAGTAATTGCGGATTTCTTACGCAAGACTGGTCGACCGGTCATCTTGGCAGTGAACAAGACAGAAGGAATGTCAGCCAGTGTCGTGACTGCTGATTTTCATGAGCTTGGTTTAGGGCAGCCCGAACCAATCTCTTCAGCCCACGGAGATGGGGTGCGCGCTCTGCTTGAAGAGGCGCTTGATCGTTTGCATGTTCCAGAACCAGAGCCTGCAGAAGAGTCGTTTGCCGATGGTAAACGACCGATGAAGATTGCAGTTGTCGGTCGACCCAACGTGGGTAAATCAACCTTTATTAATACCTTAATCGGTGAAGAGCGAGTCATCGCCTTTGATTTGCCTGGCACCACCCGCGATGCGATTGAGGTGCCCTTTGAGCGGAATGGCAGGCCCTATATATTGATTGATACCGCGGGTCTGCGCCGGCGTGGCAAAGTCTTTGAGGCGATTGAGAAGTTCTCGGTGGTCAAAACATTACAAGCCATCAATGATGCTAATGTGGTGATCTTGATGCTCGATGCGCAGCAGGATATCTCGGAGCAAGACGCCCATATTGCCGGATACATTGTGGAAGCAGGGCGCGCCTTAGTGGTTGCAGTTAATAAGTGGGATGGGATTGATCCCTATGTCAAAGAGCGGGCACGCGTCGAGATCGCACAAAAATTACGCTTTCTGGACTTTGCCAACGTTCACCCCATTTCTGCCAAAAAAGGATTTGGAATTAAGGAACTGTTTAAGGATGTGGATAAGGCCTATGTGGCAGCAATGGCCAAGCTTTCAACCCCGAAGTTAACCCGAGCAATGATCGATGCAGTCGCCCACCAGCAACCAAAACGGGTTGGTCGAGGCCGGCCTAAATTACGTTATGCCCATCAAGGCGGCATGAACCCGCCGATTGTGATTATTCATGGGAGCGCTCTCAATGGGATTACGGATAGCTATAAACGCTATCTGGAAGGGCGTTTTCGGGAGGTCTTTGAGCTACGGGGCACCCCACTGCGGATTGAGTTCCGCAGCGCTGTCAATCCTTACGTCAAGGATGAAAAACCACGTCGTAAATAGGTTTTGTATCCCCCGTGGTGGAATTCATTTAATGGGGGTAATATCTTTATAGAAACCATGATTGTGGTGACCCAACAGCAAGACTCCCAAATAAAATAAGTAATAAGGAGCAGTATGAACAACAAGCAAGTCCAACTTCTGCAAGACCCATTTCTGAATGCTCTGCGTAAAGAGCACATTCCTGTATCGATCTATTTGGTCAACGGCATCAAATTGCAAGGCAATGTGGAGTCCTTTGATCAATACGTAATCTTGTTGCGCAATACGGTGACCCAAATGGTCTATAAGCACGCTATCTCCACAGTCGTCCCTGCGCGCGCTGTTAACCTCAAGTCTGAGGAAGAGGAAGCTCCTTCTGCATAACACGGGTGTAGAGGAAGTACGTGCCGTTCTAGTCGGCATTGATACGGGCAAGGAAGATTTCCCAGAGAGCATGGCTGAACTTGCTCTCTTAGCGGAGAGCGCGGGTTCTATCCCCATTGCCTCGGTTGTCGGACGGCGCGGTAGCGTTGATCCCGCCCTGTTTATTCGGTCTGGTAAAGCAAATGAACTCTTACGCACCATGCAAGAGCATGATGCCGAACTTGCTATCGTGAACCATGCCATTTCACCAACGCAGCAACGCAATTTAGAACGCTATTTGGGTAAACATGTGATTGATCGCACCGGCTTGATCCTTGATATCTTTGCGCAGCGAGCTAAAAGCCATTTAGGTAAAACCCAAGTCGAGCTAGCGAATGTACGCTATCGCATGTCACGTTTGGTGCGTGCCTGGAGTCACTTGGAGCGACAGAAGGGTGGTATTGGTTTGCGCGGTGGCCCTGGTGAGACCCAAATGGAATTGGATCGCCGTATGCTCGCCACCAAAGCAAAGCGTTTGGAAGCCGAGCTTGAGAAATTGCAACGCCAACAGCGCACCCAACGGCGAGCCCGTGCGCGTAACGAGGTCTTCTCGGTCTCGTTGGTTGGCTATACCAATGCTGGTAAGTCCACCTTGTTTAATGCCCTTACCAAGGCTGGAAGTTATGCTGCCGATCAACTCTTTGCCACCTTGGATACCACCTCAAGAAAGATCCATTTGGGCGAGGGGATGCAAATTGTCCTCTCAGATACTGTGGGTTTTATTCGGGAGCTTCCCCATCAGTTGGTGGAGGCGTTTCGGGCTACCCTCGATGAGACCGTCCACGCCGATTTAATCCTGCATGTGATTGATGCCTGTAGCCCCGTTGCCAAACAGCAGCAGGCCGAAGTTGAGGCTGTGCTGCAGGAAATTGGGGCTGAGAACATCCCGCGGATTGAGGTCATGAACAAAATTGACCTGATGCCACAGACCTTTACTAAGGGCCCTCAGATTGAGCGGGATATGCATGGGCTGCCCGTCAAGGTCTTTATTTCAGCCCAGGAGGGAATGGGTTTAGACCTACTCAGACAGTGCCTTACCGAGTTTGCCCAGATGACTGATAAACTAAGGGCTGAGCACGCTTTAGCCCAAAAATTAAGGGCCTCTGGCGACCTGCTTGAACCATTAACTGATAGACCTGAAACAGCTGATTTTGATTTCCATCCAAACCCAAACTATTCGCCAAACACTCCATAAAGTACGTGACTACTTTGTGGGATTCTTCTCAGTCAATGATCCAGGCTGGGGTAATAATCCTCAAGCTCCAAAAGGAGATAAGGATCCCAAAGAGGGTGGTGAGAACGCCAACCCTAATCAACAGCCTCAAGGTAATCGCCGTCCCAATAGTGGACCACCTGATTTAGATGATCTCTGGCGCGATTTCAATGACAAACTAAACAATATGTTTGGTGGCAAGAAACGCCCATCGGGTGGCGGACAACAACCACCTAGTGGTGGAGGGCGTAAACCACCCCAATTCAATGTTGATGGTTTTAATCCAAAAGTGGCAAGCCTTGGTGCTGCAGTTATTCTGGGTTTAGTCTGGCTCTTTAGTGGCTTCTTCATGATTCAGGAAGGTCAGGCTGGAGTAGTGCTGACCTTTGGTAAGTACGATTACACCGCGCGCCCTGGTATTAACTGGCGCCTGCCGTTCCCCATTCAGTCCACTGAAATTGTGAACCTCTCTGCAGTCCGTTCGGTAGAGATCGGTCGATCGGTGGTTATTAAGGGTACCAATCAAAAAGATTCTTCTATGCTCACCGAAGATGAGAACATCATCGACGTGCGCTTTGCAGTGCAATATCGCCTCAAAGATCCGATGGAGTATCTCTTTAATAATCGTGATCCCGATATGGCGGTTGTGCAGGCTGCTGAGACTGCAGTCCGCGAGATTGTGGGTCGCAGCAAGATGGATACCGTTTTGTATGAGGGTCGTGAGAAGATCGCCATTGACCTGTCAATGTCGATCCAAAAGATCCTGGATAGCTACAAAGCCGGTATCTTTATTACTAGCGTCACCGTGCAAAACGTACAACCTCCAGAGCAAGTACAAGCAGCCTTTGATGATGCTGTAAAAGCAGGCCAAGACCAAGAGCGTTTGAAGAGCGAGGGTGAGGCTTACGCCAATGACATCTTGCCACGTGCAAAAGGTACTGCGGCTCGCTTGATTCAGGAAGCAGAGGGTTATCGCGCCAGAGTAATTGCGATGGCAGAAGGTGACTCAATCCGCTTTAAACAAATCTATACCGAATACGCTAAAGCCCCACAGGTTACTCGCGACCGGATGTATATCGATACCATGAAAGAGATCTATAACAATGTCTCCAAGGTATTGGTTGATACCACCAAGAGCAATAGTTTGTTGTACCTACCACTCGATAAGATTATTTCTCAAGTGAGTTCAGAGGCACAACAAGCCGCGCAGGCACAAACCAGTGGCTTGCCGAGTATTCCTGCCCCAACAGCGCCAAGCGCAAGTAGTGCTAGTCCAGCTCCCGTAGAGCGTGCCCCAGAAAAACGCGATGGCTTACGTAGCCGTGATCGCGGTGATCGCTAAGCGTCGAGGAAAAAATTATGCCAAACCGAATCCTTGGACTGATTGTTAGCTTAATAGTAGCTTTCTACTTAATTAGCTCTTGTATCTTTATTGTTGATCAACGCAAATTTGCCGTGATCTTCTCCTTTGGACAAATTGTGAAGGTGATTGAAGAGCCAGGCTTGCAATTTAAATTACCAGCCCCGTTTCAGAATGTCATCTTCTTTGATCGCCGCATTATGACGATTGATAGTCCAGACGCCGATCGCTTCATTACCGCTGAGAAGAAAAATCTCTTAGTGGATTCCTATGTCAAATGGCGCATTGTGGACCCACTCAAGTTCTTCGTGAGCTTTAAGGGTGATGAGCGTCTTGCAACCGATCGAATGAACCAATTGGTTCGTTCTGCACTCAATGAAGAATTTACCAAACGCACCATTCGAGAAATTATCTCTGAACAACGTGATCAGGTGATGCAAGGTATTCGCAAGAAAGTTGAGGAGGATGCCAAAGACATCGGTGTAGAGATTGTTGATGTGCGTCTAAAGCGGGTTGACCTCTTAGCGGAAATTAGTGATTCGGTCTATCGGCGGATGGAAGCAGAGCGCAAGCGGGTAGCTAATGAGTTGCGTTCAACGGGAGCGGCAGAGTCAGACAAGATTCGTGCGAATGCCGAACGCCAGCGTGATGTGATCTTGGCTGAAGCCTATCGTGATGCACAGCGTATTAAGGGAATTGGTGATGCACGTGCTACCGCACTTTATGCGGAAGCCTTCAATCGTGATCCTCAGTTCGCACAGTTCTATCGCAGTCTAGAGGCCTATCGCAATTCCTTTAAGGACAAGAAGGACGTTATGGT
>JAIXPN010000047.1 GCA_027486235.1 Burkholderiaceae bacterium | reverse complement strand
CCACATTTGGTTTGTCTATGATCATCCAAGAAGTTGTGCGCATGACTTTTGGGGCTGCACCAAAGCGTTTGGTTTCGCCAATTCAAGGTACTTTTGATCTATTGGGTGTTGAGTACGATATCTACAGAATTGTTGCCGCCTTGATATCAGCAGCGGCGATTACATGTTTCTTCCTTTTCTTAAATAAGACCAAGTTGGGAACGTGGATGCGTGCGGTAAGACATGACCGAAATAGTGCTACAGCCTTAGGTATACCTACACAATCTATTTTCTGGATTACCTTTGGTCTCGGGTTTGCAATGGCAACCTTGGGTGGTATTGTGGCTGCCCCAATAACAACCGTTGACTTTCGGGCTGGAGTAGACATTCTTCCATTTTGCTTTATGGCGGTAATTATTGGCGGCCTTGGAAACTTGCCGGGAACAGCAGCAGCAGCAGTACTGCTTTCATTCCTAGAGGGTGTTATTTCTGGATTTACTGATCCAACCATAGCGCGAATATTCTCGCTGGTATTAATGAGTGCTGTTTTACTATTCCGACCACAAGGGCTTTTTAAGGGGTTGGCAAAATGAAGCTACTCATCGTTAACAAAACCCTTACATATTTACTCTTCGCCATTCTTTTAGTAGCGCCTTGGATCATCCCAGTAATTGGAGATGCTTTCTGGATGAGCATTCTTACAGAGATATTAATTTGGTCTTGTTTTGCTGTAAGTATCAATTTTTTATTCGGATATGTTGGCTTGCTCTCTTTTGGACAGGCTCTCTACTTCGGATTTGGTATGTACGGAGTGGCGCTGGGCTTAACAATGTTGGGCTTAGGTTTTTGGGGCTCATTTTTTTTGGGGGTCTCATCAGCCGGTCTAATGGCTCTAATTACCGGGGCCCTAGCAGTTCGACTAACCTGGCATTATTTTGCAATTATTACAGTCGTTTTTTCCCTCATTTTCTACTTCATCGCCTTGACTATTAAGCCAATTACTGGAGGTGATGACGGGATAAACTTTGCTGCACCTGAAATTTTTAAACTTGGGGACTTCACACTTACCATTTCGGACCCTACCACCCAGTACTTTTTTATTCTTGCTGTAGTTACATTGCTGTTTTTTGTATTCAAGCGCCTTGTTTCAAGCCCGCTTGGAAAATCGCTGATGGCAGTTAGGGATAACGAAACACGTGCTGCCCTAATTGGCTTAAACGTCTACCGATTAAAACTAACGGCATTTGTGATTTCGGGAATTTTCGCAGGAATTTCAGGCGCGCTATTTGCACTATTTGGACGATATGCCTCCGTTTCCTATATGTTTTATCACGTATCAGGTGAGGGTGTCGTATGGGCAATCCTTGGGGGAGCGGGCACTTTAGCTGGACCATTTATAGGAACGGCACTCTTTATTCTTATTAGAGAAGTTATCTCTAGTTATTGGCAACATTACGCCCTGATTGTGGGTGGGATCGCCATATTGGTCGTTATTTATGCGCCCAAGGGGATAGTAGGGATGTGGAATCAAATTTTATTAAAGAAGAGTGAGGGCAATAAAAAATGAGTGCTGCACCTTATCTTCAAATAAATAATATTACGAAAGCATTTGGTGGGTTATTAGCTGTAAATGACGTTAGCTTAAGCTTTAAACCTGGCGGAATAAATGCAATTATTGGCCCGAATGGAGCTGGTAAGACAACTTTATTTAATTTAATTACAGGATTTATTCAGTCAGATTCAGGGTCTATCAAATTTGAGGGCCAAGAAATTACTAACTTAAAGCCATTTGAAATTTCACGCATTGGCATTAAACGTACATTACAAATTAAGAGCATTTTTCCGTCAATGACTACCTACGATAATTTGTGGGTGACGGCTAATGCGCATACCAAAAATTTACATCCATTTGCCAATGCTTCTAAATTCACTGGTATCGATGATCGCGTTTCAGCCATCATTGAAAAGCTTAGCTTAGAGCGGATTGCCCATCTGCAGGCTGGTTCACTTTCGTATGGCGACGTAGCGGTTTTAGAAATTGGAATGGCAATGATTGCAGAGCCAAAACTAATACTCTTTGATGAGCCTGTTTGCGGCATGAGCCCGGCTGAGACCGAAAAGGTTGTTGAGCGAATCATTGAATTATCAAAGGACGTGCATGTTGTCATTATTGAACATGATATGGAGGTTGTGTTTAAGATGGCTGACCATATAACTGTAATGGCATTTGGAAAAGTATTTGCTGCAGGAACCCCAGAAGAAATTTCAAGAAACGATGGGGTAAAGGAAATTTATTTTGGTAGCGACGAATTGGAATTGTCATGACATCAAATGATATTTTGCTTGAGCTAAAAGATGTCAAATCATCATATGGAAAAGTGAATGTTTTACGTGACCTTTCTTTTAGGCTTTACCAGGGCGAGTCATTAGCAATTCTAGGGAGGAATGGTGTTGGGAAAACTTCCACATTAAAGACGATCATGGGTTTACTTAAATGCCAGTCTGGAACTATTCAGTTTGAAGGGAAGTCAATCAATACTATTTCACCTTATCAAATTCCAAGAATGGGCGTTGGTTATGTGCCGCAAGGTAGGGGGCTTTTCCCTAACCTGACCGTTAAAGAAAATCTCTATTTAGGATACAAAAAGGAGGGCTCACCGGATCTTTCCGATTACATTTTTGAGCGTTTTCCAAGGCTTAAGGAGAGGCTTGATCAGCAGGCGGGGACTTTGTCTGGCGGCGAGCAACAAATGCTG
>JAIXPN010000095.1 GCA_027486235.1 Burkholderiaceae bacterium | reverse complement strand
TCCTTACCAAAGCCATCCTTCGGGGTTGCTTTTAGGTATTCGCACCCAAGCCAGAATACGGCAGTAGTCGATAACGATTATTGCCAAGATTGGCAACCACCAATCCCAAGTCTTTAGCTTTTTTAATCACTTCTCCGGCGTCTATGAGATTACTTGTTGGCTTAAATTCAAAGTCAATGTAATAACCGTTATATTCCAGGTTGTTGATTGATTCTTTGCCTAAGGCAGTTTTTAGCTGTTGAAGTTTGCCAGTCATTGCAACAAAATCAGCATCTGTAGGAAGGCCTTTGTTTCGTGCTTCCTGGGTTGCCTGCTTAATAAATACTTCGGTTATTGAGTTATTACCTTTGCCTTGAGCAAGTAGGGTGATGATTTCTGGTGTGAGGAACTGAGCAGCACTCAGTTCCATATTGCGATGCCAACGCCAATTATCAATTCCCAGCCAGGACGCGTAAATTCCCAAGCCCAACATGATGCTGCTCACAGCATAGATTGCCCAGCGGGCGGGAGTGATCCATAAGCCCCGATCGATCCATGATGTGTTTTGGCTTAAGGAATGAGCCAAAGGCGCTACAGGATTTATGAGCCAATCCAATGAGATTTTTTTGATCGACTTACTTGGGGCGGGTGCTGCCAGCAATAGATTGATTCCGGCTGCTCCTACATCCGTTCGGCGGCTAAAGGCAAAGCTATTCTCTATCATCCATGACCACGACCACTTCGAGGGTTTGATGTTTTGTAAGAGACTGGGCAATTGCTCTGTGTCAGATTGCTCAACCCAAGAAATACCTATTTGGGCAGTTTTATGCCAGGTATAGATAATTGCACCATTATTTTCTTGGACGGCAAGGCAGGTGCCTGCATTACCTCTCAGGACGCCGCTGTCATTTTGCAGCGGAAGAATCATGCAATCTGGAATTAAACGAATGCGTTGGGTGAGAATCCCCCTCAATTGTTTGGTGAGCCAATAAAACCAGGAGCGGTTGATGATAGCAACAGTCCTCAGGGAGCTCGCTTGACCTGGCAATGGTGGCAGCGCATAAACCAAAGCATTTTCAATGCTATCTAATACTTCATCTTCAACTAGATTGGGTAGCACCTGCTGTAACTTTTTATTTTTTACTAAAGGCACTCTAATTTCAATGAGGCGTATATCCAAGGTAGGCATGAGAACCAAGACCTCATCTGCATAGGGTATTGAATCAATGCTGCCAATTCCACTCGATTGATATTGAGCGTGAATTGAATTGGTTTCGCAAAGACACCATTCAAAGCTATCCCTAAGGGATGCAAAGTCGCCATCAGATATAGCGGTCTCTGAAAAAGGCTTGACTGGGCAGTGAATGATTAATAAGTTCATTCTGAGAGAACTCGATTGGTTTTGTTCCAAATAACGCGAGTGTAATTCCCCAAGGGTAAAGGTTCTGAAGATCGTTGGATGAGGCTTGTGTTTCTAAAGAGGCCATTACCAATCTTCACTGCTGAATCGGCAATCCAGAACTGTGAATTGATGTTCACCAAACTTGCATCCACCGTGACATTGGAGCCTGCGCCTGAGCGCGCTAAGAGAGTATTAATTTCATTAAAGTTTTTTGCTGGCGTGTTTGAGCGCTGTTGCACTAGATTATTGGCTGAAGAACGCGATAAGGCTGGAAAAACTGCCATCAGAACTTCAGCCGGAGCAGTGTTGATGTTAACAGTGCTCGTTGCAGGTAGGGCGATGACGTAACGACGGAGCATTTCAATCATGGATTCGCTATAGCCTGGTATGGAAATGAGATCAGAAATATCCTGAATAGCGATCTGATTTTCCTGAAGCGTTTGAGCAGTTTGTTGAGCAAGATTAGGATTGAGTCCCAAGTTCGTTAACAGTCTTGAATAGACAAGAACGCCAGCGGCATTCGATAGGTTTCTCAAATTGAATAAACCTTGAGCGTCGGTAATTGCGCCATTGACTGAAATACTCTTGAGTTCATCAGGAATGTCTTCATTTTTTACAAAGTCTGCAACCTTGCTATCGTTTAAGGGGAGTGCCCACGTCTCTCCTAAATGATCAGCCTGGCTGGTGCGCATATCTTGCGTTAATACAAGCCTGGCAAAATCGATCATGCCGCGCTGAAGCCATTGAGCTTGAGTACGATCGCGCAGATTTTCAATATTGTGGATTTGAAGTTGCTGTCGCCACACCAAGCTACTAATTACTACGGTAGCAACCCCAACCACAATGAGTGCGGTAATGGTTGTTGAACCATTTTCTGAATGACAGGATTGATTGGATTTTGGATGGGGCATCTTATAGGCTCATTTCTGCCAAACAAGAGCGGGTAATTGGAAATGGCGTATTTTTTAGTTCCCAGCGGATATTGAATCCTGCTAATTGAGGAGTATTTAACCCTTGACTGGGGTTGTTGGTGATAGCGCTAGCTTCTTGGCTGATGATTTCAGCAATCTCCAAAGTTGTTTTCATATTGGAGGAGACTAGATCAGGGTCGCGAAGAACGGATTGCCAAACTTTATTTATATCGGATTTGTTAGCAAGTGGGGGGCTTACCCAGCGCCGAAAGCCATACGCTGAAGTGCCATACCCCACAATCACCCAATTGATTTGATTGGTCTGGTCATAACGTCTTAACCACCAGATATTTTTCTGGCCTACTGAATACACTGGAGAATCTAGGTTTGAGCTTGGAAGCATCTCTTGGCAATCGCGTTCAAACTGCCTTACGAGTTGAAAATAGACTGCATCTTGCTTTGCTTTTCCTTCAATATTTTTTTGTCCGCGGATCATGGCATCCATTCCACGCCAGGCCAAGAGTCCTGCAATCGATACTATGATTAAAGCAACTAAGACTTCAATGAGCGTAAACCCAGCGTCTGATAAGTAAGTCAGCTCCTTGTTCACAGTGCATTCCCATTCAGATTTGGGGTAACGGTTACTAGCCATGCAAGACGAGGCCCATTAGTGTCGGAGCTATTCGCTTGACTGCCCAGAAAAACAGTGACCTCCACGCGCCTAAAGTTGGGGTTGGGCATCGGGCTCACCTTACGTTGACACACTAACAATAAAGTTGCCTGTGGACAGCTAAATGTTGTACTTCCTACTTCTGGCCAAATCCGCCTCATCCGAATATCATTCAAAGCGTTATCGGCACTCCATAAGGCCATAGTGCGCTGAGAAATCGCAAGTTGCGTATCTGCACCCAAAGCAACTGCTCTTAGCGCAGCAATCAAGGCAATACTCAAGATGGCAAAGCCAACTAAGACCTCGATTAACATGAAGCCGCCTTCTGGATGAGCCTGTTTCCTCATGGGTTAGTCCAATAAAAGCGGCCATCATTGGAGCGCACCAAGGTTGCAAATCGCTTGTCTTGATGAATAGGAAGTCGCAATTCTTCATTCACATATTCGGTGCCCAGATTGAGTTGTATGGGTTCCATATTTACTGATTTAAACCATGCCTTAGCTTGATAAGCCTCTGGAATAAATGTCTTTATCGAGGCAGGATCTTGAGTTTGTCCGGCTAGATTGGCTCTACTAAAGCGCCACCCAGATTGGTTGATTTCGACACGCATTGGGATACCACTGGTTTGGCTTTCTTCTTGTGCTGCATTGAGAGAGCTCACGAGCTGATCTAAGTTGCTGCGCCAATATCGTTCATCATGGTTGGGGATGGCTAATACCGCCACTCCCAAAAAGATCGCCACGATGGCTAAAGCCAGCAACATTTCAATTAAAGTAAATCCGCCCTCTGATGATATGGGCAGATAAGAGGGGCAGCTCTCTTTGCTAGATTCCAATATCTGCATCTGTACCAGTTCCACCGGGCTTCTTATCAGCCCCGTAACTATAGACGTCGACTTCTGCCTTCGTGCCAGGGTTTGCATATTGATACGGATTGCCCCAGGGATCATTAGGAAGTGCATCTAGGTATCCACCCGCTTTCCAGTTTTGTGGAATAGGTTCAATGCTAGTGCGGGTAACTAGCGCACTGAGTCCTTGTTCTGTCGTGGGGTAACGACCAATATCTAAACGATAGAGTTTGAGGGCCTGATTGATAGTGCCAATATCGTGTTTAGCTGCAGTGATACGTGCCTCATCTGGGCGCCCCATGATGCGTGGCACAACCAGCGCAGCCAAAACGCCAATAATGGCAATTACTACCATCATTTCAATTAAGGTGAAGCCAGCTTCACTATTTGTCGCCTTACCTTTTGCTCGACTTTTGAAGGAATTAAAAAAATTAGCTATGGCATTCATTTAGTTTTTCCGAGATTGTGAAGATCGATCGCTGCTAGTGTTTTTACTTTTACTTTTTTGTAAAGAAAAACTCAATTCCCTGCCTTGATAGAGTAGGGTAGCTGATTCGGGATTGATGGACTGTAGTAACATGCCCCCGCTGATCTGCTCACCAACTCCAACCGCTCCAGTCGATTTTCCGTCGATATCAAAAAGAGCAAAGCCTTGGTAAATGCCACCCTCGTTCTTGCCAGTGACAACCAGAACGCGTAAGGTAATATTTTCTGCGGCAAGGGGTTTGCTACCAAACAACTTATAACTTGTATTGATATCTTGGTTGGTATACAGGGTGACCCCCTTGAAACTCTTGGTAAGACTTTCTTCGGGGCTTGGAATTTGTGCGATTTGAATGAACCAATAGGTAGCAGAGGCTAAGGTTAAGAGAATAAAAAGATAGGTGGCGCACTGGCTTATCTGAACTGGATTGAGGTATGTAAAGACCAACCCATTTTTACCCAGCAATTTTTTTGACTGACGAATCTGCCAATCAAAACTTGCCCTGGTATCGCTTAACTTACTCAGAAGAAGTGCTTGTATTCGTTTCAAAAATTCACTTTCTAGTGTTTCATCGCGGCATATGTCTAAAAATGCCTTTTTTTGACACTAAAACCGGGTTTCGCCTTGCTCCAGCCTTGCTAGATTCGGATATAGTACTATACATAGTGTCATTATGACGTGACCATCAGGGCCCTATTTTTAGATCTAAATTGAGGCATTTCGTGAAATTACCACCCTTGAATTTGGCAAAGGCATTCACTCAGTTGGGCTTATTTCCTGTGCCATCATTGCTTTCCCAGATTCGTGGAAGGTTTGGTGTAATTCAGGCTCGTTATCTCCATACGAAACCCCATCCGCTGATTTGGGCTGCTCTCGCTATTGCTCTCGTCTGCATTTGTCTGAATTATTGGCTTTTACCTCTTATTGGTCATTTGGAGTCTAAAGTTGCATTGCGACCTGCTCAATGGGCGCAATTAGAAAATCTCATTAGATTATCTAAAGCAAATACATTGCAAGTCAGTGGTACTGAGCCCCTGGATGAAGCCGAGCTTCAAAGAATTCGCGTGATCTTGGCAGCAAAAGGGATTAAGCCAGCTGTATTGCGCTTGAGTTTAGAAAACCCACCCAGGGTAGAGCTGCAAATGAGTGAGGTTGTATTTTCTAATGCGGTTGATGTGCTAGAAGAACTGCGAAAAACCTGGAACTTATATCCGGATAACATTGAGGTAAGCTCAACCCCTAAGTTATCCGTTGTGAATTTGAGTGCCAACTTGAAGCAAATGGGCGCTCTGAATAGCTCTACCGGCTTTTCCAATAACGCTGGTGAGCAATCAAGATGACTGTTTTTTTAAATACAGCGGGCAAAAGCTTCCCAAAGAGATTCTGGGTCATTGCGCTCTTAGTGGTGTTGGCGATCTGTCTATCGCAAATTCCTGCTTCGAGCTTAGCCACTGTGGTGGATAGTCGGTCCGGTTGCCGCGTGGTTTTGCACAAATCTACTGGCACCATTTGGAATGGCAGCGCTGCAATCGGTTTTTCTGAGCCAGACTTAGTCGGTGACTCTTGTCGAGCGCCAGTTGCCTTGACTGAACGATTTACATGGAAAACACACTGTAGTTTGATGAACGGCCAGTGTCTAGTTGAAATAAATTTTGTTTCACTAAACAAACCATTGATTGCTACCCTTAGTCTCAATCAAATCAAAGTAGCTGCTGGTGAAATGTCCTTGCCCGCTTCTATCTTGGAAGCCTTTGGTAATCCCTGGAGCACACTACGTCCTCGCGGCCAGCTTATAGCGCAGTGGAGTGATCTTCAAAAGGGCTCTGATACAGCCGGAACTGTCCGTCTCAATGTCATCAATCTCAGCAGTCCCATTAGCACTGTCAAGCCATTGGGAAGTTATCAAATCAAAGCTAATTTGGGACAAACGGGAGCATCTTTTGTGATTGATACCACTGCAGGCCCGCTCTTATTAAATGGTAAAGGTGAGGTTGGCGCTAAGGATGGCTCAGGCATACATTTTTTGGGGAGCGCTCATGCGGCACCTGAGGCAGAAGATTCTTTAATTGGTTTGCTATCTTTGCTGGGAAAAAAAGATGGCGACATTTACCGTATGCAGTACTAAAGAATCGATTCATATAGTAAGTCAAACGAAATGAGTATAAAAATTAAGAGACACTGCCTTCGATATTTTTTAGTATGCTGCCTGTGTAATCAGATCGTATTTGTGCCGCTTGCACAAGCACAAAATAAGCCAATCACAGAAGCGGCCACTGTAACTTTATCGTTTAATAATGCGGATATTGAATCCGTAGCGAGTGTGGTTGCAAAAACGACTGGACAAACCATTTTGGTCGACCCACAGGTTAAAGGCACCATCACGCTAATTAGCAATAAGCCCGTCACCAAATCCAAGGTATTGGATTCATTCTCTACTGCACTACGCACTTCTGGGTTTGCGTTAGTTGAAACCAATGGTATCTATCGAGTTGTCACGCAAGTTGACGCAAAACTAGTGAGCACTTCTGTTGCTACTGGCAAAGGCAAACAAGAGGGCGATCAAATCATTACCCGTGTTTTCAAACTCAATTATGAGTCAGCCAACAGTCTATTACCCGTATTACGTCCCTTGGTTTCCCCTAGCAATACGATTAATGCTTACCCAGGTAACAACACGATTGTAGTGACTGACTTTGCAAGCAATATTCAGAGAATTGCTACATTGATTGACTCGATTGATGCGCCAACATCAACTGATGTTCAGAAGATTAAATTGCAATTCGCCTTCGCCAGTGATGTGGCATCGATTTTGACAAAAGTACTTGATAGCGGTCCTATTTCTGGTGTCGACCCCGCATTAAAAACAATCATTCTGTCAGAGCCCCGTAGTAATTCAATTTTGGTTCGCAGTTCTAGTTCGGAGCGGGTAAGGCAAGTGCGTATTTTGGTTGCCAAGCTAGACACCCCGGGGAATAGGAATGGGAACATTTGGGTAGTGCCATTAAAGAATGCTGAGGCTAGTAAGTTAGCTGTTACCTTGCGCGCCTTGGTTGCGGCAGATGCCGCTTTATCTGCTCAGGTAGCGAGTTCAAGTAATGCCCCTTCCGGGCTCGCTAATACTTCCCAGCAAAACCTCGGTGGAGTAGCGCAGCCTCTGGTTCCCGCTACTGCAGGAACGAACTTGGCTACCTCAGCGCTCACGAGTTCCAGTAATCCCAACATTGGGGGCTTCATTCAAGCGGAGCCTGCAACAAACTCTATTCTGATAACGGGTAGTGAGCCTTTATATCGTAGCTTGCGACAAGTGATTGAGCAGTTGGATCTACGTCGTAATCAAGTCTATATCGAGTCTCTCATTGTGGAAGTGAGTAATGAAACTGCCGAAGAACTGGGCATTCAGTGGAACTTCCTCGTCGGATCTGGTAATCAAAACGTGGGATTTGGCAGTACTAATTTTGGCCCTCCAGGCCAAAATCAGGGTTTGGGCGGGAATATTCTCGGGCTTAATCAAAACGTTAATGCTATTACAAATACCGGAGCTACTACTGGAGCTGTCCCAGTTACACCGGCCCCAGGTTTAAATTTAGGCCTCATTAGTCGGTTTAATGGTGCCTATGCCATGTCTGCCCTTGTTAGGGCACTCCAAACTGCGAGTGGTACGAATATTTTATCGACCCCGAATTTGATTACTTTGGATAACGAAGAGGCTCGCATTATTGTTGGGCAAAACGTTCCCATTCTGACTGGCTCTTATTCGACTACGGGCTCTGCATCAACGGTCACGCCATTTCAGACTTACGTTCGTCAGGACGTTGGAATCTTATTAAGAGTCAGGCCTCAAATTTCCGATAACGGCATTGTCAAAATGCAGATCTATCAAGAGGTTTCCTCGGTTGCCGCACAAACCACCTCAGGAGTCGTTCTGAATAAGCGCAATATTGAATCCAATGTATTGGTTGATGATGGTCAAATGGTCGTCTTGGGAGGGCTGATTTCGGATGAGTATTCTGACGGCACCAGTGGCGTTCCATTTTTAAGTAGCATTCCATTGATTGGGCAACTATTTCGTTATGACAATAAGAACCGGGTCAAGCGAAATCTTTTAGTCTTTATGCGCCCCTATGTCCTTAGGGATAAAAATCAGACCGACGAGATTACGAGTAATCGCCTTAATTTTATGCACGGCAAGGAAGATCAATTTAAGCAGTTACCGATGCTTCTCCCTAAAGAAACGGGTATGCCTAATGTAGAAAATGCTGCGGAGCCACTCATGATGCCTAGGTTACCTGCCAATAGCATTAATACCAAGCCAGCAGTCACAGGGCCTTCAATCCCCGGGGGCTCCAGTAAGGCTCCCGCATCATCTCCTACTACCCCTTCAGCAAATTAACAATGCTGCGAATTCCGTTTGCTTATTCTCGGGATCATCAGGTCCTGTTAAAAAGGGTACTCATCAATGATGTGGTCGGTGGCGATACTGAGGGCTTTACCTTGATACACAGTCCTGTAACGGATTTATCAGTTCTGCATGAAATTTGCCGCTCTGTAGGGCCTGTCACCCGGATAGAAAAACCGAGCGCTGAGGTCATGGAGATGATCCATGCTTTTTATGCCCAAGGGGATTCTGATGCCTCTCAAGTGCTTGATGAAGTTGAAGATACAGTAGATTTATCTCGCCTACTGCAGGACATGCCGGTCTCAATGGACTTGCTAGAGGCAAATGATGATGCCCCCGTGATTCGGATGATTAATAGTGTTTTAAAGCAAGCCACTCATAGTGAAGCGTCAGATATTCATCTAGAGGCGTTTGAACGTAAATCGATAGTGCGCTTTAGGGTGGATGGCCATTTGCGCGATATTGTCGATATGCGCAAAGACTTACATGCCGCATTGGTCTCTAGAATCAAAATCATGGCATCTTTAGATATTGCCGAAAAGAGAATGCCGCAAGATGGTCGCATTTCCTTGCGAATTGGTGGAAAGGCCATTGATGTGCGGGTATCTACCTTACCAACTGCGCACGGTGAGCGCGTTGTAATGCGCTTACTAGAAAAGAATTATGAGCGTTTGGATTTGAAGAACTTGGGTATGGCTGATGACACTTTTAAAAGTTTTGATCAGCTGATCCATAAACCCCACGGAATTGTCTTGGTAACAGGGCCTACCGGAAGTGGAAAAACAACTACGCTATATGGTGCTCTCTTACGACTGCGTAATAAAACCAACAACATCATGACGGTAGAAGATCCTATCGAATACAACTTAGATGGGATTGGGCAAACACAGGTAAATCCCCGAATTGATATGAATTTCGCAAGAGCATTGAGAGCGATCTTGCGCCAAGATCCAGATATTGTGATGATTGGGGAAATTCGAGATTTAGAAACGGCTCAGATTGCTGTACAAGCTTCCTTAACTGGCCATTTGGTGCTGGCAACCCTGCATACCAATGATGCCCCTTCAGCAGTGACCCGTTTAATTGATATGGGGATTGAGCCGTTTTTACTTTCGTCCACATTGCTGGGTGTATTGGGTCAAAGGCTAATTCGTCTTCGATGTCACACATGTCATGGCAAAGGTTGTCAGGTTTGTAACGAATCCGGTTATAGCGGTAGAGCAGGCATCTATGAGCTGATGATGGCAACTGAAGAGATTAAAGAGCGTATTCATAATCGCGCCGCTGAGAGTGAAATTCGCAAGCAGGCTTCTATCAATGGCATGCGCAGCTTAGCTGATGATTGTCAGAGATGGATTGATTCGGGGCAGTCCACCGTTGAGGAAATGCTACGCGTGACTGGTGCAGTAGTCATTGATTAATTCAGACTAGATACTGATGACCCGCTATCGCTTTGAAGCACTCACCTATGGCGGTAAAACTGAGCGCGGAATCGCTGATGGGGAGAGTGCTCGTGCTGTTCGCCAGCAATTACAGTTAAGAGAGCTGATTCCAGTCCGTATTGAACCTGAAACCCAGTGGACAAAAACAGCATTTTGGCAAGGCTACTTCTCTGAAAATAAACCCCTTAGTCGAAGTGAGCTGGCTGTCTTAACCAAGCAATTTGCTTTGCTGGTGCGCTCGGGAGTTCAGATTGATGAAGCCCTCATTATTTTGTCTGAGGAAAGCTCTAAAAAGCATATTAAAACTACGCTACAGTCGATCGTCGCTGAGTTGCAATCGGGTCTGTCTTTATCAGGCGCGTTAGCAACACAAGAACACAGTTTCGATCATTTATATCAAGGAGTGGTTGCTGCTGCTGAGCAATCAGGAAAAATGGGGCGAGTCCTAACTCAGTTGGCGGAGTTTTTAGAAAAGCGCCAAGCCCTCAAACAAAAGGCCTTAGCAGCCCTAGTCTATCCAGCGATGTTGACTGGGGTTTCTTTCATGGTCATTTTATTTTTAATGACTTATGTTGTACCGCAGATTGCCAGGGTATTTGAGAGCACCAAGCAGATACTTCCCTTTACAACTCGTTTTGTTTTGGGAATCTCTCATTTTTTAGTAGATTGGGGATGGCTTCTAGTGCTTGTAATTGGCCTTGTCATTTATTTGGCGAAAAGGGCGCTTGAGCGTGCGGATCTTCGTCTGCGTTTTGATCGTTTTTGCTTGAGTATTCCGGTAGTAGGACCTTTGCTGTTGGGGTTTGAGACAGCGAGGTTTGCTAACACGATGGCGATGTTAGTAAGTGCGAATGTTCCAATTCTGATTGCTCTGCAAAGTGCTAAAAATACTTTGGGTAATCATCTTTTAAAAGAGGCGATTGACTCTACCGAACTACGCTTGCGAGAAGGCGTTAGTTTATCTCGTGCTTTGGGAGGTCAAGGTGTATTTTCTCCAATCCTAATTCATTTAATTCGATCAGGTGAGGCATCGGGCCAGTTGGCTGAAATGCTCAAATACGGCGCCGAGAATGCCGAGCTTGAGGCAGAGCAAAAAACGAAAATATTTACTAGCCTATTAGAGCCGGTTCTTATTTTAATGATGGGTCTTTTAGTGCTAGGAATTGTGATGGCGGTCATGCAACCGATCTTACAAATGAACTCGGGAATAAGGTAATGCCTAGATGGAATTGTTAATGCTAAGTACGAAGACTTACTTTTTAGCCAGGGCACCCATTTCAGCTAGCTTCCCCAGGATGCCAGTTTCTGGGAGAGGAGGCCTTGCTGGTAAAGGCATTTTAGAAATCTTGCTTGCCGATTTGGTATCGATACCCAGGCCAATGAGCACTTGATTGGTCACTTGGTCTTCAAAGCCCTTAGCAGGACGCTTAAGAAGCATGGTATGAACGCCACCAATCAAGCTACCAATAGCGATGTTTGCGCCGATGGAGGCTGGCATATTGGCGAAACTTCCCTCTTTAATTCCTAATTGAATATCGCGAATAATATTTTGGAAGATGTCTAAATCAGGGTTTTGATTCGGCCATTGAATTTGCGTTAAAAACCTCCCAAGTATCGGGAAATCGACTAACAGGCGCATCAAGATTCTCATCTTAGATGCTAGGCGAGTAACGTTATCTAGACTCTGGGGTGCTGCAATATCGGTGATTTCAGCAAATTCTTGCATGAGTTGTTTTGCAAGGCCATCATACAAAGCGGGGAGTGATGGGAAGTAGTTATAGAAGCTACCCCTTGAGACTTCGGCTTGTTTAACCACATCTTCAACCTCAAGCTCATAAATAGAGTTTGTAGAGGCTAGGGTCAGCCCTGAAAATAGTAGGTGTAACTGCATCTCCTCACGCCGGAGCGCTGCGACCCTTACTCGGTGATCTAAAGCTTTAGCCATAGCAAAATTTTACCTTTTTTATTTGACCCAGAGACGCTTTATGTCAAAATGACGCTATGTTCATTAAGAGGTATTCGGGGTCAAAAAGATGGATATGTGGAATATATTGAAGGCACCAAAGAGAGCTGGCTATGCTCTCGGCTTATTCTTTACTTCCGCAGTCATTTTGGCGGCTTGCGGCGGGGGCGGAGGGAGTAGCGACTGCACCTCTTCAACATCGACAGATACAAGCGGGATGACCTTAGTCACTGCTGTTCCGGGAACCAGTAACGCCATCTGCGGTAAGAATGTTCAATGCGTTGATTGGATTTTTGCTTTGGTTGCTCAAATGCCATCTACCATCAGCCAACTTGCAACTTCGTGGACAAATACCTGCACTAACATTATTTCTGTCTCACAAATTCCTTTTGTGCAGGGCTCAAATGATGCAACTGTTTATGACGCCGCAGGCAGTGTTTTTGCCATGACTACTGATCCCGCATTACACATTACTGGATTTCCTGGTCAGGGCAGTCGAATTTTTGTTGGCAATGGCTTACCCAGTACGCCGATGGGAACTTACCCAGTCCAGTCTAGCGATCCTGCCTATTCTTATTATGCGGCCTTACCTGGCGGTAGTAACCCTGCTGGCACTAGTGTAGCTACAGGCAAGCCCCAGTATGTTGATGCTGCCGCCATTGGAATTTCTCCTTACCCGTTCGAGGGTCGCATCCCTTTAAATCCAGTGGTGACTGGGGCATACCCAATTAATTCTTTAATTTCAGGCATTGCTCTCACTGGCGCACCATGGCATATCGAAAAGGCGAACGACTCCACTGGAAATTATTACAGTCCCATTAATGCCTTACCTACCGATGCGTGTTTCGGCCATCCCTACAATCAGCAGTATCACTACCATGCATATTCTTGGAAATGTTTCCCTAATCAAGGAACCACTGGCCAATCGCCGGTCTTTGGTTTTGCTTTAGATGGCTTTCCGATTACTGGTCCACGCGGACCCGATGGTAATGAATGGACTAATGCAGATTTAGATATTTGTCATGGGCGAGAATCGGTACTCGACATTCCCGATGGAGCCGGTGGATTCGTGAGGAAGCTCACGTATCACTATGTACTTAATAGAGAGTATCCATACTCAGTTGGTTGCTTTAGAGGTAAGGTGAACTATAAGGCAGCGCTTGGGGGTGCTGGGGATGTTCCGATCATCATAAATGGCCGAACTTTTTATACCAATAACTATATGAAAGAAGGTTTTGCTTATCCGGATTCAGCGCAACCTGAAACTCCATGATGAGCATAATCCCCTTTTTTGGGTAACGTTGTGTCGGGATTGGCAAATGATTCATTTCGAGTTATTTCTATATCAGGGGGCAAGGACCAGACTTTAGCTTTATTACAGTCTGGTGAAATATTGGCTTGGGGTGGCGCTGGAAGTGGACGCGTCACACCGCCTTTTGTTGATATCTGTAGCTCCTTCAAGGTAGCGGATGCTAAGCCCGTATTTGTTGGCAAACTTTCCCGTTGCTCTGATATCTCTGCTGGTTTTGGTGTCAGTCTGTGTGTTTCTGATCGGCAGCAAGCATTGATCTGGGGATTTTGCCAAGTTGGTATTGGCGGAAGCACTCCATTTTCTGAAGAGCCTGCTCCCATCGATGGCCTTAGCAATGTAATGAAGGTTGCTGCTGGACAGTTTTTATACGCTGCGGTAGATCAAGTTGGTAGAGTCTACACCTGTGGTTTTAATACAGATGGCGCCTTAGGGCGCGCATCAACGCTAACGAATGCATCACCAGAGGTGATAGCTTCTCTACCTGAGATCCAAGATATTGCGATTGGCGATAACTTTATGATGGCGCTCGCTAAAGACGGCAGGTTATTCGGGTGGGGCAGTAATTCTGCAGGGCAGTTAGGTCTCGGCCATCTCAAAGCTGTAACTACCCCTGAGCCAATTACACTCCCAACCAAAATCAATAGTATCGCCGCGGGCTCTACTCATGTACTCGCAGTTTCTTCTGAGGGTAAGGTTTATGGATGGGGTAGTAATCACTTTGGCCAGTCGGGGGGTAACGCTCCTCCTTATATTGATAGCCCCAAAATAATTCCATTTCCAGAAAAAATCGTGGCCGTTGCTGCTGGTATGCATTACTCACTTGCTTTGTCTGCAAGTGGAAAAGTCTTTTCTTGGGGTTGGAATGGGTTTGGTCAGCTTGGACTGGGTGATCTGAAAGCGCGTTACACCCCTACACGCATTCCCAATGTATTTGGAGTACGAGCCATTGCTGCTGGTGAGTCACATGCATTAGCGATCGGAAAAGGTCAGCTACTGGGCTGGGGTAGCAATGAATCTGGTCAGCTGGGTAAGGCATCAGCAAAGCAATTAACCCCAAACGCTTTCTTAACGATTGCCTAAATATAGTTATGGCAAATAAGAATCTCCCCATCAATCGTCGTCATTTCTTGCGCATGACTGCTACGCTTGCTTCGGGCATTGTGGTTCCCGTAGGTATTACTGCTTGCAGTCGTGAAGAAGAAGTGAGTCGAGTTGCTCCAAAACAAACTTTTGTACAGCCCACCATGCTTGAGGCTAAAAATGGTTTGCTAGACGTGACTCTCACAGCGTCTTACTTTGATACAAAGCTAGCTGGGGATGATCCAAGCAAAAAACATCCTGTGTCCTTGCGTGCTTATGGCTATGACAATCAAGGCTCTAGTTATTCTGGACCAACATTGGTAGTGAAGGGTGGGGATCAATTACGTATTCGGTTAGTTAATAACATGCCCGTCAATCCACCCTTTATGGCTTTTCGTGATCCCACCAATTACATGAAGCCCAATACGACTAATTTGCATGTACATGGTTTGCATGTCTATCCAGGGATCTATTCAGATCGTAAGCCACTGGAATATGGTGATTATGTGGTTGATCCAAATATTGGAGGTGTTTTGCCCAATGGCGATTCAAGGCAGTACGCTTACCAAATTCCGAAAGATCATCCTGAGGGACCGTTTTATTACCACCCTCAATACCATGGCAGTAGCGCCATTCAGGCCGCTAGCCTCATGTCTGGGGCCATCATGATTCGAGGTCTTGTAGATGATTTGCCGGAGATGGCAGAAGCAAAAGAGTTGATTTTTTTATTTCAGGCGCCTTATTTTGCCCACAAGGAAATTGACCATAACTATGGTGTTAAGGATGGCCTATTAGAAAAATTTGCCCAAATTGCCAACCAACCCACGGGCCATGGAATTCATAGCCCTAAAGAAGATGATGTCGATCTCCAGCCTGTATTGATTAATGGCGTTCGTCAGCCAACGATTGTGCTGCAAAGCGGGGAGGTGCAGAGATGGCGCTTTATTAATACGCAAGTATTTAATTACCTTAATCTGAGTTTAGATGGCCACACCCTGAATCAATACACAATAGATGGGTGGGGCAGCGCCACGTATCAAGAATATCCGGACGGACGAAGCAAGGGCAAAGGTATTTTGCTTGCAGCGGGCAATCGCTCATCAGTGCTAATTAAAGCCGGAGAGCCAGGTACGTATTTACTGAGATCGCTACCTGTCAAAATTGCTCAAGGCAAACAAACTGTTATTTTGCCAGGAGATATTCTGGCTAGGATTGTGGTGCTTGAATCTAAAAAGGCAATGACATTGCCCACCACGCCATTGCCTGTGAGCAGCTTCTTAAAGCCCATTACTGATCAAGAGTTTGCTAGCGCAGGTGGTAAAAAGCGTAGCATCATTTTCAATATGGTTGGTAACGATAATCTAGATCCTTCTCGGAATGCACCATCTGTGATTGAGAAGGCAATGGCCAGCGCAACAGTTATTGCATCAGAAATCAAAGAGTCGGCAAAGAAGAGTATTGCAATGGCTAAAGAAGAGTTTTCTAAGATGACCGGAAAGCCCATCGAAGGCTCTAAATACTATCCGCCATTCGTATTTCCTACCTATGATTATCAGTTGCAAGTG
The DNA here is from genome assembly GCA_027486235.1 of Burkholderiaceae bacterium. Taxonomy (GTDB): domain Bacteria; phylum Pseudomonadota; class Gammaproteobacteria; order Burkholderiales; family Burkholderiaceae; genus Polynucleobacter; species Polynucleobacter hoetzingerianus. Next base: position 22,904 of record JAIXPN010000095.1, on the reverse strand, counting down.
GCTAATGTCATCATTCAGAATGTCATTTTGGGTGATGTCGAAGAGTGGACTATTTTTAATTGCAATAGCATTGCTCATTCATTTCATATTCATGTGAACCCGATGTTCATTACCAAGGTAAACGGTATTTCCGTACAACCCTATTGGTGTGACACTGTCGCATTGCCAGTCGGAGGAACTCCAGAGGCGCCAACTTCAGTGACATTTCGGATGCGTTTTAAAGACTTTGTGGGTCCGTATATCCTACACAGCCAAATGCTGCAATATTCTGACTTAGGAATGGTTCAGCGTGTAACGGTTGTGCCAGCTTAAAGAATAGTCTCGTCGAAAACTTTACTTCGTTTTTGTGTGATTATTTAATGACACTACATTTGACGCTACACCCGTTGGGGGAACGGAGAGAGCCGAGGCGGGATGCTTGGATAATTCATCCGCAATTTTTTGGTCCATCCCCAAACTAATGAGAATTTGATAGACAACCATGTCCGCGTAATCATCAGGCTGTTTAGTTTCAAGAATATCTTTAGCGGCACCTCTTAAGCAGCCAAGGATTAGATTGGTACCAATCGATGGTGGCATATCAGAAAAATAGCCTTGGGCTTTCCCGTCAATAAAGTCCTTCTCTATATCTTTGTAAATCATCTGATTTGGATCAGAGCTAGGCCACTCTGCTTTTAAAGCCAATGAAGCCAGAAATGGTGCCTTAGTTACCAATAGTAGTGCCCGTTTCGTTTTTATTGCCACGCGTGCAGCTGCATTTGGAATTTCAGGGGAGTGCGATAAAGTGTATTCCGTGATTTCATTCGTTAATTTTTTACCTAATTTTTTAAATAGGTCATCAACAGAATGAAATACTTTATAGAAGGTACTACGAGAAACTTCAGCCTTATTAACCAAGTCATCTATTTTGATATTTTCAACGCTGGTATTTTTAATCAAATCAGCGGCGCCCAATAAAAGATTTTCTTCTATCTGCTCGAGATGCTTTTCGTCAGGCTTAAAGAGATGATGAACTATCTTAGGCATGAGTGGGCTCAGAATTCAGTCTTATCAAAATTGATGATTAATGCTCATAATTAGCATTCTATTTGAATTACTAGCTTTGCTGAATTCACTAAATCGCTGACATTTCACCGCTTCCGCCAAGTCAATAGGTATTACAAGGGTTTGTAGAGATGCAACACCCTTGCTACCAAAATCGTTACCAAATACTTAATCACGGCCCTCTAAGCCGTAGGTCGCAGGTTCGACTCCTACTGGGCAGGCCAAATATCAAAGACTAGGCGAGAAGAGTGGGGTTGAAAAGTACTGCATCCCCATGTGGATTAACTCGAGCAGAATTACCGTAACCAAGAATCGAAAAGTCCAAACCTTAGCCAGTGGGTTTAAAGCAAATTTTGCCCCAAAGAATGCACCCACTATGCTGCCCAGCGCCATGATGCCGCCAATCTCCCAGTTCACTTCATCTTTTATTGAGAATACGGCTAATGCAATGGCTGATGTTGCCAAAATAGCTAGGTTCTTATAGGCGTTTGCTTTTACAAGAGGTAGACGTACAAAGGCTATTAAAGCCAACAACATATATGTTGCACCATCTAGGACTATTAGCCCTAGCCATAATCCAACTGCAAAGAGAATCACTATTTCAAAGCCGCTATAGCGAAGGTTCTCCTCAAACTCCTTTTCAATTAATTTTTTAATGCCAGAGAATAAGAGTAAGAAAGCGCAGAGGAGCGCTATGAATATTAATAACTTTATATATTCTTGAGGCATATACACAGCAAGATATGCACCAAGGATGCTACCAATAACGGTCGGTGTCAAAATCTTGAAAGCCAGACTCCAATCTATTATTCCAGCCCTTATAAAAGCTATTGATGCAATAAGTGCCCCTACCAATACTGGAACACGGTTAGTTCCGTTAGCTATGGATGGGGCAATTCCCATCAAAATTAATAAAGGAAGGGTTACTGCTGATCCGCTGGATGCAACTGTGTTTAGAAATCCACAAAGAAGTCCGGCACCAATAGCAATAATAATTTCAGTAGGCATTTTTATTTGATTCCAGAAACTTCTAATGTCGGTTATAGCCTCATTGCAACAGCTAATCTTGGATTGCTACTTTTAGCCAGTAACAGTCATTAAAATAAAGCTTTATTACTGTTGCCGATACTACTTAAGTTTTAGACACAAACTGTTTAAATCGTGTTCACAATTGGAAATTTGAGATTGCTTTAAAACCCCCATAAAATCTAGCTTTCAAGCTGTCATGTTTTGACCTTTAAAACTGTTCACTTTTTTAGCTAGGAGAATAATTTTCTTTGCTTAGGTGTTCACTTTATGCCCGGCGCTATGTAGACTAGCTACTACATTTCTTTGAGCTAGCTTTGCATTTTGCCAAGCTTACCATCCTAGATTTTTTACGTAGGTTAACTTAGGTGTGTCATGAAAAAAATCGTATTGAGTACCTTGTTTGCTGTATTTGTAACTCCACTATTTGCTCAGACAGCTAGTGTTTGTGAGAGCTTGGTTATTACAGGGCATCCAACTTATCCCCCTGTTGCTTGGGCGGCAGATGGAAAAATTGTTGGTTCATCAGCTGTGTTAGTAACAGCAATTGCTCAACAATTGCAAGTAAAAAAAATTAGTTCAGTTGATTTTGGATCCTGGCAAAAAGCCCAAGATGCCATTAAAGAAGGTAAGGCTGATGTTATCTTTGGAATTTATAAAGATCCGGCGCGAGTTGCTTATATGAACTATATTGACCCACCGTATATGCTAGATCCCGTGGCCATTGTGATTCGTAAAGGTGATTCTTTAAGATACTCGCAGTGGAGTGATCTAAAGGGTAAAAAAGGTGTTACTAATTTAGGGGAAAGCTATGGCGCCGAATTTGATGCCTATATTGCAAAAAACCTCACTGTAGCGCGAACCAACGGTGTTGATAAGGCGTTTGATGCCTTGTTAAGTAAACAGGCAGACTACATGATTATTGGTCGCTACCCGGGCAAACTTGAAGCTAAGAAATTAAATATTCTTGCAAAAGTTGATTTTTTGCCGAAAAATGTTGTTTATGGCGAAATGTATGTAGCATTCTCAAAGAAATCGAAATGCTATGCAAGTCTTCAGGCTGGATTTTCCGATGGCCTTAAAAAAGCAGTTAGTAGCGGCACAATAGATGGCCTTCTTGATCAGGCTAATAAACAGTTTTATAAATAAGCAATTTTATTTAATAAAAACTCATTATTCACTTAGCTTTTGATCGTAGCGTGTATTTGGCTAGTACTATCATTTTTGACTGATCGCCTTCCTTAGGATCAGCTATCTCGAAATCAAGTCGATTCCGCTGCGGGCAACTAAGAGAGACCAAAATCATCTTAGGGTGGTTTTTTTGTTTAAGTAGTGAGCAAGGCGTAGGTCGCACTTTCGAAGCGTGCTGGGAAGATCAAAGGCCTGACTGGCCGATCAGATGACATCAAATGCCCAGTTTTATAGCGGTCAGTTGATCAGATATTGCCCAAGGTCGTTCACCTCATGGAACGCCGTAATAGGGCGTGCTCAGTCAATGACCAAGAATGAGATTAGATGAAACTTATCGATCATCATTAAATTGTCCACTGAGTATTTCATAGACTTCGTTGAGTGGCATTTTGGACACCTGCAATAAGCCACTGTAATGATTAACGTTCATGGCTAATGGTGTAATTACCGCAATAATGAGGGCTGTAGTAATGCCAAGGGACAGACTCATCGCTCTTCTAGAGCTGCCGAGATGAGTGGCAGCTACTGAAATTTGAAGTAAAAAAGCAACCACAATCAATACTGACCAGCGCAGAATTTCAATATGATGCCAGCGGAAGGATAAGCGTTTTGCTCTCGCTTCGTACCAAGAGTCTAGAATCTTCGCAAGCTCTCTCCCAGCTTGGGTGCCTTCAAGGGCTGGAGCAATCTTAATCGTTGAAAAGAAAATTCCTTGAAATAACTCCCCTGTACGCTTCGAAGTTTTTTCATACTCTAAAAGTGGCCATTCTTCCTCTAACGCTGAGTGTAAATAGGTTTTAACTTGGTATTGCAAGTTTTGATTAGCTAATTGGGGGGTGAAGTTAACAAAATCTAGGTATAGCAATAGGGCAGTGCGCTCTTTGTTAATTGATTCTGTATGCGCATTAAAGCCGTTAACGAGTGTAGCGCCCATAAATGCGGATATCAGGGCAAACATGGTTGCTGCTGGACTATAAAAAGTACCATGAATTCCCTTAAAACTTGAAAAGAAGCCTTTCAATCGAGGCGCATAAACAAGCAGGATGATGATTAAGGCGATAAAAGTATATAGTCCAAATATGCACATGAATATGACTAAGTCATGGGAGTACAAAAGGGAGTCGAAAAAAGATTCCAAGGCCATTATTTTTCAAAGTGTAGTCATTTTGATAGACAACATGCTATCAGATGCAATATGTCTAATTCGACTTAATGACTAGCGTCTTACTTCCCGAGAAGCCGAATAATGATGTCAATTACAGTTCTGCGATGCTATTGCGTGCCTGCAATAGGATTGCCTTCCATAAAAGGCCTTTCCATGGTCAAGCAGATCATTCTTATCAGTAAAGAAGCTTCACTTGTCGATAGCACCCTAAAAGTGTCTGTTCGATTTTTGCTAGCCGCCATAAGATAAGGCTCGACTAGTGAATCCATATAAGCGAAATAATCTAACGGGAGGCCATTAATCTTGGTAAAGCGATTCTCAAAAAAACGCATCACCACTGGATTGACACTTTGAATGCCTGAAATTGCAGTATCAACCATATTTTCGGCAAAAGTATGAATGGATGTATCAGCATCGAATTGAGTGATGCTAATTGCCATTTCTTGAAACTTTTGATCCCTACTTTTTTTGGCTGCCCATAAGAATACATTTTCTACTGAGCTGAGGCGTCTTACTAGAGTGCCTAGTGCATAGCCCGACCTTTGCGCCAGCGATCTGCTGGTAAATAAGCTGGGATTAGCGTCCGTAACGATTTGTTGGGCCGCTTCAAGGATATCCTCTAGCGTTTTTTGAGAGCGCTCTTGCTTTGATTTAGCAAATGGGATTTCAGTGTGAGGATTCATATCAAAAAGGGCTTAAAAAAATAAAAGCGGAACATGAGGCAAGGAGCCAAGTAGTAGCATCCTACAGCCCAAATAATATATGAGATTGGCCGTTTATGGCTTGAGGCGATATGTGAACGTATTTCTATGATTTTATAGGCCATAGATGCTACATTTCATCGATCGAAATTCTCCATTACTGGTTTGAGGGTAGCATGAAATTTATAATGAAAGCAAAGTTATTCCTTGGTTGCTCAGGATTGATTTTTAGCTCCGTAGCATTTGCTCAAAGTCAGTTTGTTGGAGCTTATGGTCAGATTTCTACTGGTTATGAAAATAACAAGGTAAGTTCTGCACAATTGATTGGCACGAACTACGGGGGAAGCCCAAATACCTCTAACAGCGTCAGCACAACTAGTAGTTCAGCTCCTGTAGTCTTGGGTCTAGGTTATCTATTCCCAGTGCAAAATAATTTAACTTTAGGAGTCGGCGTTGATTACTCTACTTTGACACAGGAGACTAGCCCAGCAGCTTTCTACTATCCTGCAATCAATAATAGTCCAAACTTTAACTATAAATTTACGATTTCTAATCGCTTTAGTATTTTTGCTTCACCAGGATATGCAATCGATCGGGATAAATTAGCTTACGCTAAGTTGGGGTACTCAAGCCAGTCTGTGCAATATAGCCAAACAAACTGTTGCTCTTCTCCATCCAATAAAGCACAAGTTGGCGGCTATGTTCTTGGATTAGGTTACAAGCAATTGATTACTAGTGGACTGTATGGTTTTGTAGAGGCAAATTACTATGCATATACTAAGCCTAGCTTGTCATCTACCTACACAGATCAAGGGGGAGGAACGGTTTCCTCAAATCCCAATGTCAGTGCTTACAACTTTTTACTGGGATTGGGATACAGATTCTAGTAATGCAGCTTTACAAACAAATGATATAAAGCAATCATGAGATATTAATAAAACTGTCCCAAAGTATTAAAACCAGAACAGTTATAAAAAAATTACAACTTTAAAGCGGGACGTTATAGGGGTTTTAAGTCAATCTCAGATTTTCAGATGTGAACATGATTTAACTTATTGTTCCTTCTCATTTTTAAAGCTTCTAAGGCATAGGTCGCAGGTTTGATTCCGCCCCAGGCCACCAAGATTCTCAATAGCCCACTTATTGGGCTATTTTTTTTTAAGACTTAGCAAGGTTGGCCGCTATTAGCCTCTGATATCTCTATGTAGAAATATCATTTAAAAGGACGAATCAAGTAGACACCCCCGTGCCGCTCGATGTCGTTTAAAACGACAAATAAATTCTTTTTAATGATGCCTCTCCAGTGTCTGCTAACGGCTAATGGCAGTCCTTACTGTTCGTAGGCATTTGAAAATATGTGAACAGTAAAGCCATCTGCTTTGAGAACGCCATGAGTCCTATATAACATCTGGGTTATAGACTCTTGATCAATGTTCAAATGTGAACAATTATTTTATTTGAAAACAATCTATTCATGCCAATATCGACACATTTCCATACGTATATCTCATACTCCCAAATAATTACGCCTCATGAAAATTAAAAATAAGCAAAAAAGACTTGCCGTTAGCGAGTCTTTTTATCTACTGATATACAACACGTGACCAGCTGATTAAAAGACTATTTGCAGAACTGTGTTTTACCGAGATCTGCTTTGGGTTGGTAATTCGATTTTACTTAATGCCATCAATAAACATTGAAACCATTCCTAGCAAAACTCTAATTGAATCTAAGTCATGACAATCATTAGATCAAAATCAAATCAATATACCCTTACCTTAGCCGCCCTAGGCATTGTTTATGGAGATATTGGCACGAGCCCTCTGTACGCTTTCGAAACAGCATTTAATAATGGTCTCAACTCAGTGAGTCAATCTGAGGCAAATATTTTTGGAGTTTTATCCTTATTTTTTTGGAGTTTGATGATCGTGGTTACGATCAAATATGTCACCATTGTGATGAGGGCGAGTCATTCGGGGGAGGGAGGCATTATTTCGCTGTCAAGGCTCCTGTTAGAACACTTTCACGATAGGCCTATAAAAATAGCCTTTCTCATTTTTGCAGGATTGTTGGGAGCGGCTTTTTTCTATGGAGATGGGGTGATCACGCCAGCAATTTCTATTTTGTCTGCAGTGGAGGGTTTGGAAATCGCAAATCCAAACTTAAAAACTTTTGTTCTTCCGATCGCTTTAGCCATCTTGACTTTGTTATTTTTGGGTCAAAGATTCGGAACTGAAAAAATTGGGTTTTTGTTCGGCCCTGCAATGCTAATTTGGTTTACTCTATTGGCGGCCTTAGGTCTGTTGAATGTCATTGAGAATCCACGGGTGTTTTTAGCAATAAATCCGACCTATGCATTAGAGTTTTTGGCAAACAATGGAATTCTCCCGTTTTTTGCGTTGGGGGCGGTTGTACTGTGTGTAACTGGGGCTGAAGCGCTCTATGCGGATATGGGGCACTTTGGATCTCGTCCGATTAAGTTTGGTTGGACCTGGATTGTATTTCCCGCGTTGCTATTGAACTACTTTGGTCAAGGCGCGTTGTTGCTAGGGTCCGAAGGAGGATTTTCAAATACTCAACTTGAAAACCTTTTTTATATGATGGCTCCCGAGTATTTGCGGATGTATATGGTGGTGATTGCGACCATCGCAACCATCATCGCATCGCAGGCAGTCATTTCAGGGGCTTACTCGCTGACTAAACAAGCGATCGATCTTGGGTGGTTACCTGAGCTGCGTATTGTTCAGACCTCGACTCATGAGCAAGGTCAGATTTATATTCCAGTGATCAACTTGATGCTCTTTGTGATGGTAGTACTCACCCTGTTTTTATTTCAGAGCTCAAGTGCACTCGCTGGTGCGTATGGGATTGCGGTGACAGGCACAATGCTACTAACCAACTTTCTAGCGATGTCTGTTGCTATTTTCATTTGGCGCTGGAAAACTTTGCCAGTGATCCTCGTTGGGATTTTCTTTGTCTTAATAGATTTGGTATTTTTTACATCAAATAGTTTGAAGTTTTTTAATGGAGGTTGGTTTCCTGTAGGATTGAGTATGTTGATGGTACTCACCATGGCCATTGGTTATAACCGTTATGGTAAACAAAAGATGAAAGCTGCAATCAGCAAAGTTAAATTGTGATTTTATATTTAAAGGATTGAGCCAATTTAGTTCGCTCCAACAACATATTGATGCAGTGAATGTAAACAGCCGCATAAACATTTTTTCTTAATCAAGATTGTTGTATAAAAACTCGAATATTTAATTAATAAGATTTACAGGCGAGCGCTCCATACCTCATTTACATCAAAAAAGGCCGAAATGACCGCTATTAATAAGCCCCAATCGAAGCTCTCAACAGTCATCCGAGTTACCAGCGGAAACTTTATTGAGATGTACGATTTCTTTCTGTTTGGCTTTTATGCCACTTATATTTCGAAGGCATTCTTTCCCTCTGATAGTGAATATGCATCTCTAATGCTGACCTTTGCAACTTTTGGCGCGGGATTCTTAATGCGTCCACTGGGTGCCATTTTGCTGGGTGGCTATATTGATCGCATCGGCCGTCGGAAGGGTTTAGTCCTCACTCTAGGAATTATGGCAACGGGAACAGCGATGGTTGCTTTCATTCCGAGCTACGCTACGATTGGCTTGTTTGCGCCATTGCTGGTGTTAGTTGGCCGCTTACTTCAGGGATTTTCAGCTGGCGTTGAATTGGGTGGCGTATCTGTTTATCTCTCTGAAATGGCGACACCTGGACGTAAGGGTTTTTATGTCAGCATGCAATCTGCTAGCCAACAAGTTGCAGTTATCTTCTCGGCCGCATTGGGTTACATCCTTAATGAATCATTGAGTAAAGAATTCATTGAGGATTGGGGATGGCGCATCCCATTCTTTATCGGCTGTTTGATTGTTCCAGTGGTGTTTCACATTCGTCGCTCATTACAAGAAACTGAAGAGTTCCTCGCCAAGAAGCATCATCCTAGCTTTAAAGAAATTATGAAATCGCTTATCAATAATTGGCCATTAGTGATAGCAGGCATGATGTTAATTGTGATGACAACAGTCTCTTTTTATTTGATCACTGTTTATACGCCGACATTTGGTAAGAGTGTCATGCAGCTCTCCATCGTGGATAGCTTACTCATTACCTTATTTATTGGAGTCTCTAACCTCTTTTGGTTGCCTGTGATGGGCGCTCTGTCTGACAAAATTGGTCGTTGGCCGATTATGGGTTTGTTTTCTGGACTTACTTTATTGACTGCTTATCCCGCTTTAAGTTGGTTAGTAGCAAACCCAAGCTATGAAAATATGTTGGTCGTTGAACTCTGGCTATCTTTTTTATATGCTGGCTATAACGGCGCTACTATTGTCGCCCTTACTGAAATTATTCCAATGAAAATCCGAACGACCGGATTTTCATTAGCCTACAGCTTAGCTACCGCTTTGTTTGGTGGATTTACACCCCTGGTATCAACTTGGTTAATTGAAACTACCGGCGATAAAGCATCTCCTGGCTATTGGATGGCAATGGCGGGCGGCATGGGTTTGATTGCCACAATTTTAATTTACAAAGGAATGGTTAAAGCGAGAGATTAAAAGAAGAGATGACGTCCGCCGATGTGTTAATCGATGTATGGGGTTAAAGGCTGATTGAATTGTGTTACCAAAGTTTATTACCAAATATAGCCCTGTTCATTCTGGATTATTTTAGGCGTTGCCTCCTATCGACCTGCTAATAACGCCAAGGATTTCTTAGAATTAATGGGATGCCCATTCGATTTTTCTGGGTTCCGAACTCCACCCGGTACCCCCCATTTTTAAAACGGGTCCCATCCACCCTCTCCGCAAATCCCAAAAAATCATTCCTTATTGGGGTGACCGTTACCGTCCTCCCTTATGTACTTAGTAGCAATATTGGCGATAATGAACCATGCTTAAAAGAGCCATTTATTTAGTCACTTTTCTGCTTTTAATTGGTACTGCTCATTTAGCCAGCGCAAATAGAGATTGTGTTGTCAATCGTGCTTACTTTAAAGATGAGTCTGCGCAAATGTCTTTTGAGCAAGCTAGAGAGCAAAAATATAAGCCAGCAGATGTGATGATGGCTGAGGGTTTTAGTAATGCGGCCTTTTGGTTAAGGCTGCAGATTGATCCATCAATTTGTAATTGGGCGGATAAAGTAAAACGGCGAGAAGGTGAGTTAATTATTCGAATTCAGCCGACTTACTTAGATGAAATTCAATTATTCGACCCGGCCTATCCCCGTACACATGATCGTATCGTTGGAGATCGCTATCCCTGGGATGCTAATGAGTACTCCTCGTTAAATTTTAATTTTGTTATTCCAGAAGGCGTATCGACACGCTATGTTTGGTTAAGATTAAAGACTACCAGCACTACCTTGATGAGGGTGCAAGTATTTAACGCGCAAGACATCTCTGCTCGAGATCAAACCCAAGAGTTAGGTTTTGCTCTTTATATTGGCTTATTAGCCATTATATTTTTGTGGTCGCTGGGTATTTGGGCTGTGGATCGTGAGAAATTAGTTGGAATCTTTGTATTAAACCAACTAACCTCATCCATTCATGCATTTATTGTGATGGGTTACTTTCGGGTTTTCTTAAGTCCCTACATTAGCCCGCAAGCGATCGATTTTTTTACAAGTATTGTGATTTTGCTTTTTGCTTTCATGATCGCTCTGTTTCACTTTAAGTTCTATCACCAATTTGATTCCAAGAGAGTATTTAACTGGATTTTCATTGCTTGCATGTGTTTGTTGCCGATTAATCTAACTTTACTTTTATCTGGTCAGGTGATGGTGGCCTTAAACATCAATTTACTAGGTTTGTGGGCGCTATCTATTTCACTCCTATTCATTCCATTCTTCGGTATTGATTGGAGTAGGATTCAAAAACCAATTTTGTCGAAGTATATGCTGTTGGCAGTCTATCTACTCAGTAATTTAGTTGGTTGGATTAACCTGCTTCCAGCTTTAGGCTTTTTCACAGCTAATCCATTCGCACCATTTGCTGGACTGGCATATGGACTTATTACTGGGTTTGTCTTTTTACTTTTATTACAACATCGCTATCGCACCATTCAGGAGCAAAAAATGCTAGAGGTTAGTCAAGCAAATGCAAATGCCCTAGCAGAGAAAGAGAAACGTGAGGAACAAGGTAAGTTCCTGTCAATGCTGACACATGAGCTAAAAACCCCACTTTCAGTTCTGCGTATGGGATTTAATTCTCGAGAAAGTCTTGATAAGTTTGAAGGGCATATCGATCAAGCAATTATGGATATGAATAATATTGTTGAGCGTTGTGTCATGGCGGACAAATTTGATGGCCAGACTTTAAATACAGTGTATGAGCCATGCAATATTAAGCAAATTACTGCAGATATCGCGGAAGTCTATCGAAATAGGGCACGTATTTTGATCACGGGAAATGATCAGACTATTGTTAACTCAGATGCGCATCTATTGAGAACCATCTTAGTGAATCTTTTAGATAATGCAGCGAAGTACGGTAAAGAGGGTGAAGCTATTGAGGTTGATGTTTCTTTGCGGACTATTGGTGCAAAGGAGTATGGGGTTATTCTTGTTGGTAACTTACCGGGTTTGGCCGGGATGCCAGATCCAGAGATGGTATTTAACAAATATTACCGAGCACCGAGGGCATATGAAAAATCAGGATCTGGCCTTGGTCTCTATCTCATTCGCAATATTGCCAACGCTCTTCGCGCTCAATTGGATTACTTGAGCGACCCTCAGAAAGTAATTTTTATCCTGCGGGTCCCTAAAAATGGGCCAAATGAGTAATAAGTTGTAATAAGTTATGACCAGGCTTGATTACGATCATCACATTGTGTATTGACCCCCAAGAGCGCAATGCTAAAAATTGCCATCATTGAAGATCACCGAGCTTTGCGAGAAATTTTTGTCGATCATTTGACTGGTGATGGTCATCAGGTTTTTGGCGGCTCGTGCGCGGAAGATTTAGATGAGTTCTTTACGGAAGATCGTGCTGACCTATTAATCTTAGACCTCAATCTTCCAGGCGAAGATGGAATTAGTATTTCAAGGCGCTATCGACAGGCATATCCATCCTTACAAATTATCCTGCTAACAGTCCGCGCTGAAGTGAAGGACAAAATTGTTGGATATGAAAGTGGTGCCGATCTCTACTTACCAAAACCGATTTCTGCAGGAGAGCTATCCGCTGCGGTGAATAGTATCGCGCGCAGAATTTCAGCCTCTAAATCCATATCTGCTCTACCCAAGTTGGATGTCTTAAAGCGTTTCATTAGTAAAGATTTAGTTAAGGTAAGTCTGAGTAATGCCGAGGTTGCGATCATTAAAGGATTAATTCAGGCGCCTTCCCATTCGCTGGAGTATTGGCAATTACTTGAGCTAATTGAGCTTGAGCCTACTGACAAAAATAAAAGTAATTTAGGTGTTTATATTCATCGCCTCAATAAAAAGCTTTCAGAAGTGGGAATTCCTGAGCCAGCTATCAAGGCGCTTTGGAAGCAGGGGTATCAGCTTACTGAGAATATGGTTATTGCTGAATAGATACCACGAAAGGCTTTCCCTACCGGGGTCGTCCACTAATCCTGCCAATGTAATAACTTGTAATTTCTAGAAAGTAAAGCTCGGTACGATTCCCCCCATCGTGGGATAAATCCAGAGCATCTCCTTTTGAGGTCTGGCAATGGGAATCAATGTCAAAAAGTAATTTTTTAAATCGAGATTTAAGCAATCCTAAGCAAGTTTATGTGCTGGATACGCCCTCATTGGAGCGGGATAGAGTTGTGCGGTTTTTAGGGAAATCGGCTTTTGCTGTAACTGTATTCTCAACGCCGTTTGCATTCTTTAAAAAAAACGATATTCAGCAAAGCGGTCCAAGCGTACTGATAGCAAATATTGAACTCCCTAATATTGCTGGTGTTGATTTTTTGGAGCAATTAAAGATTGCGCAGTTGAATATCCCAGTTATTTTTTATGGGAAGGCTCAACATGTTCCTCAGGGTGTTGCAGCAGTAAAACGAGGTGCACTTAATTTTTTGCTGATGCCCGCAAATCAAGAACCTATTATTGAATTGATTGAAGATGGTCTGCAAATTAGTGCAGAGTTACAGAACTCTTTTTCACCTGACAAAACCCTGCAAAGTAAGCTTAGCCTGCTATCTCCGAGAGAGCAGGAAGTGTTTTTTTTATTAATTCGAGGCTACTCAAATGCTGAGTTGGTATCTGCCTTAGGAATCTCGCTAGATACTGCCAAGCAATACAAAAGTTCTCTAATGCGCAAATTAGAGGCCAAAAGCCTTTCACAATTAATTAGTCTGGCCACTATGAACATGAGCCATGTGCAACCAGCTAGCCACCTAGAGATACGTCCATCATGATGCACCTATATAGGCAATCTAGAACCTTAATTGTTTTTGCTTTAGCATTTGTCTCAATCACTGCATGGGCACAAACACCGGATGCTGGTGCCTTGCAGCAGCAATTGCAGCGTGAAGTCGACCAAGAGCGCCAAGTACCAGTACCTTCGCCACCCATTAAAAAGAAAGAACGCGAGCTAACGCCCGCAAAGCCTGGCGAGCAGACCATCGACGTTAAAGGGTTTAAGGTATCTGGTATCACCCTAATTACAGAGCAGCAAGCCCAAGACGCATTAAAGCCCTACGTGGGTAGGCAGCTTACTGTTACCCAAATCAAAGAGGCTGCCAATACCGTTACTCTGTTGTATCAAGAAATTGGCCGCATCGCACAAGCGACGCTGCCCCCTCAAAACGTTACTGATGGAATCATTGAAATCAAGATGATTGAGGGGCGCACAGGCGAAGTCATTATTGAGCGACTTCAGACATCACCTGGAAAGTTAAAAAGCGAGGTGATTCAGAACTTTCTATATGCCAATAACCCCAAAGGTGATTTATTAAGTATTCCGGGTTTGGAAAGAAGCTTGGCCCTATTAAATGAGTTACCTGGAACAGCTGTGGAGGGTCAACTCAGCGAAGGTAGTGAGCCAGGTACTTCAAATATCGTGATTAATTCAGCTGAGACTCCTATGTTTACCGGTAGAGCGGAGGCTGCTAACTATGGCTCATCTAGCACTGGTGTAGCCCAGGCGATTGCCAGTCTAAACCTCAATAACGTAGCTGGTATTGGTGATTTGCTGAGTTTAGATGCAATTGGTTCCGAAGGCTCAGTCTATGCCCAATTGAAATACGGTATCCCAGTGGGATATCAAGGGTGGAAAGTGGCATTGGGCGCTAGTAACTTGAATTACAAAACCCTATCGAGTTTTTCATCAACGATTTCAGAGGGCAACGCCCAGGTCTATGGAATTTATTCAAGCTATGCATTAACGAGGGCGCCCACATCTCAAAGTAATCTTATTGTGAACTATGAGAATAAAAATTACCTCAATAAAACCAGCGGCGTTGAGGTTAGTAACTATCAGTTAAATAACTTTAGTGTTGGCATCAATGGCTATCAGTTCAAAAGCAATTCATCGCTAAGTTGGGGTACCACTGTTACTGTTGGAAATTTATCTATACAGAATACGACCCAAGCCAATAATGATTTAAATGGTGCCGCTACAGCAGGCTCATTTGGAAAGCTGACTTTTAATGGAGCGTATTCACAACAGCTAGCAATTGAACGAACCAGCATACAAATTTCTGCCTATGGACAGCTTGCCAACAAAAACCTGAACTCTGCAGAGCAGTTTTATCTCGGCGGCCCTTACGGTATTCGTGCGTATCCTGTTGCGCAAGGCGGAGGATCTCAGGGTGCTATTGGTTCCGTAGAGCTGACGCATCGATACGATGAACGACTATCGTTGGGAGCTTTTTTTGATGCCGGAGTTGTTCAACAATACATATCTACGTATAACAAATGGCAGGGCTTAACGAATGCTGGTAATACTTATCCGCTCTACGCAACGGGTTTGACTGCCAAATATTCTTATGCAAAGTTTTTACTCCAGGCAGCCCTGGCATTTCGAGTGGGTAGTAATCCCCTCTATACCCAGAGCGGTCAGCAACTCAATGTGGATAACGCGTATCGCAGTCCACAAGGCTGGATTAAGGGAACTTTTTATTTCTAATCACCGCCTCACATCACCTACAGATATCCCATGATCGTGGGATATCTGTTTAAGGACCATTTTTATAAAATTGGGGGTTAATTATTTTTATTAAGCACATGATTCCTCTAAATAAATTGGCAATGGAGCGAACGATCGTTTCATTACTAGTGGCTAGCTTTGCTCAGCAAAGTTTGGCGGGGACTCTTGCGCCAAATACGTTACCAACAGGCGGGGCCGTCACGGCAGGTCAGGCATCAATCGCCCAATCTGGAAACGTGATGAATGTGAACCAAACATCTCAGCGGGCAGTAGTAAGTTGGCAATCATTTAATGTCGGTAAGGATGCCGCCGTTAACTTTAATCAACCCAACGCATCTGCTAGCACATTAAATGTTGTGAATGGTGCTAGTAAGTCGATGATCAATGGTGCGATCAATGCACCTGGTCAAGTTATTTTTGTGAACAACAACGGTGTGGTGTTTGGTAGAGGTGCAGAAGTCAATGTTGGTGGTTTGGTTGCCACGACCATGAACGTAAACCAAGATGAATATATGTCGGGTAAGAAAAGTTTGACGTATGAGGGCGGTCAAACGGGCAAGGTTGTAAATAAAGGTCGTATCACTGCGACCAGTTTGGATGGCTATATTGCACTGATGGCGCCTCACGTCAAAAATGAGGGTGTCATTATTGCCACCATGAGTGGTGCAAATGCGGTTGCTTTAGTAAGCGGTCAGAAAGTAACTCTCACCTTTGAAACCGGTCAGGCCTTAAAAGTTTCGGTGGATGCTTCTGTGGTGAAGTCTTTAATTGAAAACAAGCGTCTGATACAGACCAATGGTGGCCAAATCATTCTCGCTGCTAATGCTGCTCAGGATTTAATGGGTTCAACGATTAAAAATACAGGCACCGCCTCCGCGGATAGTATTCGTCGTGATGGCGGTCAAATCTTTTTGGTAGCCGATACCGTAAGCCAATCAGGTACTGTTAGCGCTAGCTCGGATACGGCTGCCGCCGGCCAAATTACGATGACTGGCAAGACAATTACCTTGACCGAAACATCTAAAACTTCGGTTACAGGTGCTACCGCCGGCGGAACGGTATTGATTGGTACTGATAAAGTAGTTCCAACTAAAGCAACTCGTTTGGCCGAAAAAGTCACAATTGCTCAGGGTGCTCTAGTTGATGCATCCGCAACTCAGCAGGGCAACGGCGGCTCAATTAGCATCTGGTCTTCGATTCAAACGGCCGTTTCCGGAACCCTAAAAGCGATGGGCGGTCTGCTGGGCGGTAACGGCGGATTTATTGAGACAAGTTCAAAAGGCTCAGTGAATTTAGGCAAAGGAGTCTCCATCAATACCACTGCCCCCAAAGGTAAATCTGGTACTTGGGTTCTTGACCCCATCGATTTGGTAATTGATTCGCAAGCTGCTAATGTAATTTCTGCCACACTGACTGATAACAATGTAACTATTTCGGTAGCCGATGGCGCCTGCCCCAGTCTTGGGGCCTGTACCCAAAATGGCTCTGGCGCGCTAACAGTTGCTGCGCCCATACAAAAAGTAGGTGGTTTAAATACCAACTTGACCTTGCTGTCAACGGGTATCTTCAACCTCAATGCGGATATTTCTGGTCAAAACCTCAATGTCGTTATTAGCAGCTCGATTGCCTATCTCAATGTAGGTAGTAGCATTAATGCCAATCAAGTCACTGTCCAGGCGCAAGCCATCTATGCCAATGGCAATATCAATGTTTTTTCGAGCAATAGTCTAGGCGCTGCTCTTGCCCTATTAGCTCAGGCTATTTATGTCTCTGGGCGTTTAAATGCAAGTGTGGGTACTAATCAGCTTGGTAGCAATACGGCGCCTACCGCAGTGACGTACAACGGTCAAATGCTGCGCCGTGAAGATTTACCAACATTCTTAACTGCACAAAATTTAGGCAGTACTACCCTTATCAATACAAGTGCATTGGATCAGGTGTTCTCGACGACAGCGGCTAATGACCCAAATCGGAGTGCTCCCCAATGGAATACAGCTAAGCAAAATAATGTGATTTATTTGCAGGCCGATCAAGCGATTACGGTTGGCAATTCAGCGCAAATCATTGCCAACGGAAGTAATAATCTCAGTAGTCAAATCTATGCGGCAGCGCCTAGGATTGACCTACAAAGTGGCAGTTTGATGCAGGCCAATGGCAATAATGGCCCTGGTGGACAGGTCTTTATCAGCGCAAATCAAGCAACTTTTTCAGGCTCAATACTAGCTAATGGCGATTTAGCAGGCGGGGCTGTTTTAGTTTCTGCAACAGGCCCAATTGCACTCAATGGCCTGATTCAGGCCAACGGTAATAATGGCCCCGGCGGAACCATTTCTCTTTTAAGCAACCAAGACATTCAACTCAACTCAGCTACGATTGTGGCTAACGGCAGTACAGACGGCGGATCGCTTCGGATCGTATCTGGCGCTAGCAACACCCATATCCAAACTTCCCTGATTCAAACCAATGGCTCAAATGGGCGTGGTGGCAGTATTGCAATTTCTGCGCAAAACCAGGTTGTCATCCAACACTCTTCAATCCAGGGAACCGGTTTTACACAGGGCGGCACGATCAAGATAGGCAATGATGCAACGAACGGCACATTGCCTTTTGCTTTGTTTACCAGCCTAGATTCAGCAACAACCATTACTGCTTCTCAATTGGATTCAAGCCAGTCAATCCAGCTCGGTGGCTATATTGAAACGTCTGGCCAAACCATTTCATTATTGGCTAGTATTAATGCGGGTAGAGGCGGTATGTGGCTAATTGACCCAACAGATATTTTGGTCGATGCAACGCTTGCCTCAGCAATTAGTGGAAGCTCAAGTGATGTTGAAATTCGAACGGGCGCCAGTTGTGTAGGGGTTACTTGCCCCAATGCCTCAATTTCGTCTGGATTAGGCAATATCTATGTTAATTCAGCAATCAATAAAACTACTGGATCCTTAATCTTTTCCCCATCGACTGCCGATGGGGGCGCCACTTACTTATCGGCCAACGTTACTACCGGCGGTGCTCAGACATACAACGGTAATGTTGTTTTAAGTGGCGCAGTCACCCTGACTACGACCAATAGCGATGTCACTATTACAGGCAGTATTTCTAGTGGCTATTACCAAATATTACAAATCGGCACGACTCTAGGGGGAGGTAGTGTTTCCATCAATGGCGCTCCTTTCACCAGCACTGTGAGCGGCCTTTCCTACTCGGCTGGCACATATACCTATACCCCAAGTGGCTCGTATAGCGCTAATTATGTATTGGTTGGCGGTGGCGGTGGCGGCGGCTCGAATTGGGGCGGTGGTGGTGGCGCAGGCGGATTTTTAACTGGCTCAACAACGCTTAGCTCCAGCGCCTCAATTGTCATTGGTGCGGGCGGTGCTGGTGCTACTGCAGGCAATGGATCGAATGGGGGTAACTCGACGGCATTTGGGGTAACTGCCAATGGTGGCGGCGGTGGTGGTGCGGGTGGATCGGCAGGTCTGAGTGGCGCATCTGGCGGCGGTGCGGGAGGTATTTCTGCTAACAATGGCGGCTCAGCAACCCAAGGTAATGTAGGCGGAACCTCAGTTGCAAACACCGGTGGTAGCGGAGGTGGTGGTAGTGGTGGCGCAGGCTCTCCTGGCAGCACTCCTTCCGCTGGCGGTGATGGCGGTGCCGGTACTGTAAGCGCGATTTCAGGAAGTAGCGTTGCGTACGCCGCTGGCGGTGGCGGTGGTGCTGGTGACACTGGCACATTTGCAGGAGGCAATACTGGTATAGCTGGAGCGCCTGGTGCTGGAGGCTCTTCTGGTGCGGGCGGTGGCGGCGGAACATGTAATTTCGGATGTAATGTGCCAGGCACGAATGCGGTAACACCGGGTTCTGGTGGTGGCGGCGGCTCAACCAACGGTGGTGCTGGTGGAAACGGCGCCTCCGGTATCGCGATTCTGAGTGGTACTGTGAGTGCAAGTGGATCTCTGACAATTGCCTCGGGTAGTGGCAAAGTAGATTTGAGTGGTGCAACTATCAATTTATCCTCGCTCGAGATAAAGAGTAGTAGCACATCAAGCACCATTTCAGCGGCTATCGGCGGATCAACATCCTTAACTCTGACCGCACCTTTGACTAGCGGCATATTGACGCTGAGCGGAAACAATACCTACACCGGATTAACCACACTCAATTCAGGATACGTATACATCACAGCAGCATCCAATATTAATAATGGTGTAGGTGGCTTGACTTTGGCAGGCGGAGGAATAAGATCGGGCGCCGATGTAATCCTGAGCTCAGCGATTAGTTTGGCATCCTCTAAGACGTCGATTCTATATGCGACAGGTGCAACAACTCTCACAATCAATGGTGACATTACTGGCTCTGGTGATTTGGCTATTGCAAATGGCGCCAGCGGTACTGTAGTGCTGGGTGGAAATAATACCTACACAGGGTATACCGGTATTTATTCAAAGTTAGGCATTACTAATTCAAACGCTCTATCTACAAGTGCATTAACAATGAGTGGTACTGGTGTATTGGATGTAGCTGGTTACTCCATATCGAATGCAATTGCAGTGAGTTCGTCCGGAGCAAGAATTCGCAGCAGTGCCGCTGGCGGGGCTCTTACGGGAGGAATTACTCTAGCTGGAAACGCCATTACATTGTCTGCCGCTAGTGGCGCAAGCCTTACGGTTGGAACTACAGCTATCTCTGGAACGGGTGCTACAGCCCTTACCATTGGTTTTGGTACGGATACTGGCTCTATTACCTTGTCGGCTGCCAACACCTACACTGGCACAACAACAATCTCAGCCGGCACCTTAAAAGCTGGTAATGCAGCAGCTCTAGGACCTTCAACGGGTGCGGGTGCTGTCTCCATTACTTCTGGTGCCGTTCTCGACTTAAATGGTCAATCACTAACTAATAGTGGCACTCTGACTATTCGTGGTACGGGCATCTCTTCAGGTGGCGCACTGATTAATAGCAGTACTACTGGAGCTTCTTATTCTGGTTTAGTTGCCTTAGGCGCTGCATCTTCTATTATTGGTGGTTCAGGCACGATTGCACTGACTAATGTAGGCACCATCACTGGCGCTACCTTTGGTCTGACATTGGGTGGTGCGCAGGGAGGATCAATTGCTTCCATCATTGGTACAACTTCAGGTACAGTAACCAAACAAGATTCAGGCACCTGGACATTATCGGGGGCTAATGCGTATACCGGTGCTACTACTGTTTCTGCCGGCACGCTAGCCATTACCAATACCACGGGTCTTGGCACTACGGCTGCTGGTACCACCATTGCTAGTGGTGCAACACTAGATCTTCAAAACGTAGCTGTTCTCGCAGAAGCCCTTACCATTAACGGCGGTACCTTAGCTACCTCAACTGGAACGAGTTCTTTAAGTGGCAATATTGCATTAGGTGCGACCAACAATACTCTTTCAGTAACGGGTGCGCAATTAACTCTGTCAGGAGTCATTTCCGGTACAAACAATGGCATCACTAAAGTAGGTGGCGGAATCTTGGTATTAAGTAATACAAACTCATATAGCGGCCCAACTACGATTAATGGTGGAGTACTCTCGGTATCAACCATCAATTCGAGCGGAGCGAATAGCGGTATTGGATCTTCTGCTGATACCGCTAACCAATTGATTATTGATGGTGGAACTCTGTGTTTTACAGGGTCAGCTGCAACGACGAATCGTTTGTTTACGGTTGGTGTTAATGGAGCAACAATTGAAGCTTCAGGTAGTGGTTTGCTTACATTTAGCAATCCCGGGCAGATAGTAACCGTTAGTGGTTCTTCTCCAACCTTGACCTTGACCGGCACTGGGAGTGGATCTCTAAATCCATCTTGGTCGAACCCAACTTCTGGCACTTCAGCATTAACAAAATCTGGCACTTCCACCTGGACTATTGCAAGCGGTAATACTAATTCGTACTCAGGCATTACAACCATTAGTGGTGGCGTCCTGTCTGTCTCATCTCTTGTAAATGGTGGGGCTAACAGTGGTATTGGCAGTTCTTCAAGTGCAGCTGGCAACTTGCTGATTGATGGCGGTACATTGAAATACACTGGTTCAGCTACTGGAGTTTCGATTAATCGCTTGTTCACCGTGGGTGCAAATGGCGCAACTATTGATTCTTCTGGTACTGGAGGCACTCTAACATTTAGTGCTACTGGTGATTTGGCAACCGTTAATGGAACATCTCCCACATTAACTCTGAGGGGAATAACTTCAATTGCTTTTAGTCCTAAATGGACAGATCCATCGGGGGGTATCGCAGCCTTCTCAAAGGCGGACGCTAATACTGCAACACTGTCTGCCTTAAATACTTACAGTGGAGCGACAACTGTTAATGCTGGAACGCTTACAGCAGGTAGCGTAACTGCATTTGGCACAGGAAATATCACGGTCGCCTCTGGCGCTGCGTTAGATTTATCTGGTAGAGCTATGACAAGTACTGGCGGATTAACAATTAATGGAACCGGCGTTTCTTCTAACGGCGCATTAACAAATAGTAGTAGTAATGCAGCAACTTATGCAGGCTTAGTTACCCTAGGAAGTTCCAGTTCAATAGGTTACACGACTGTGGGTGTTGGGGAAATAACTCTTAGCAACGTTGGAACAATTACAGGTCAATTCGATTTAACTTTAGGCGGAGCTACTGGGGGTGGGGGTACGATTGCCTCGATAATTGGAACCGGCGCTGGCGGAATCATTAAGTCTGGTAATAGCACCTGGACGCTTAGTGGGGCAAATACCTATGATGGTCCAACCGCAATAAATGCTGGAACCTTGAATATTACGAATGCAAGCGGATTAGGTTCGACAGTAGGCGCCACTACTATTAGCTCGGGTGCTATGTTAAGAATAAGTAATGTTTCTGTAGGGAATGAAAACTTAACAATTAATGGTGGCGAGCTTTACGCGGTCGGTAGTACAAGTTCATTAAGCGGAAATATTTTGCTTGGAGCAAATAGTACTTTTAATGCTGCTACTGGTAATTTGACACTATCAGGAAATATTTCCTCTGGGGGGAGTGCTTATGGCTTTTCCAAAGCTGGTTTTGGTACTCTAATTCTAAGCGGTACTAATACATTTAGTGGAGTTGTTTCCTTTAGTGCCGCATCTGGGAGTACACTTCGTCTAGGTTCGGCAACAGCTTTAGGCAATGCAAGTGTAGTTAGGATCTCCGCATTAAACGTAACTTTAGATGTCGCTGGGTGGGAGACTTCGAGGCCTATAGAGTTTACAAACTCCGGATATCTTACAAGTAGTACTGGCACTGGCGGCCTTGTTTCTGGCGACATCACAACATCTTCTACTACGAGCTCAAATATTCAAGCTGGCTCCGGAGCTGTTTTAACAATCTCGGGTGTAATTAAGGGCTCCGGAACTGGCTCAGTTGTTTATGTAACCAATGCCTTTAGCGCTCCATACGGCATTGTTGTGCTCTCAGGTTCTGCTCCAAATACGTATTCGAATGCCTCAACGATCGGAATCTCCTCTTCATATCCTGTAACAGTTAAAGTTAACAAAAGTAATCCATTCGGCACAGGAAACATCACCATCACGTCCGGATCTGTTTTGGACTTAAATGGTCAAACATTAACAAGTGCCAGTACTCTTACATTAAATGGCACAGGTAT
>JAIXPN010000148.1 GCA_027486235.1 Burkholderiaceae bacterium | reverse complement strand
GATCTCTCCAAAGCGGGAGTCTGAGTGTTTCTTAATGGTTTTTTTTTTTTTTTTACTGGAGGCTACCCATCCAGGTATGCATAGGTCACGGTGCTGATTAAAGCGATCCCGTGCTTCGTTGTGTTCGTCCTGTAGTCGCTCTGTCAGGTCTACTAGGCTTGGGCCGACAAATTGGCCATCCACTACTTGATAGGGCAGTAAAAAGAAGGGGTACCAGCGCCCTCCTGCTCTCGCTGGGGTGTAAGGCTCACGCAGCCACTCTGGCGAGCCCTCGACCATCGTATAAATGCGCTGGGTTGTTCTATCCCAAATTTCCAGGACGGCTATTTGCTGGTCATCGCTTACGGGGGCTGAGCCGGCATTGAGTTGCATTGAGGCAAGGCGTTTGGCTCTTCGGTGTGCTCCCTCGCTTTGTCCTGGCTGGTATATCTTGGCAGCACTGAGGTTCTTTTGATACAAGGCTTCTGCCTGGGATCGCTTCATCGGAATGATCTGGCAGATCCAGTCGGCATCCAGGTAGTCCCAGAATTCACATACCGAGGGGTCGATGAGGAGGTTTTCTGTCAGCACACGGTCAATCACTAAGCCCTCGGCTACCTCTACCTCTGCCCCCTCTTGCAGTGACTGAATCAGCGCCTCCAGTTCTGCCCTTTTACTTGCATGCTGCTCTTGCTGTGTGGCATCTTGTAAGTCTACTTTTAATGCATCAATCGCCAGTAGGTTTTCTTGGGCATCATTGATTCGATTCTGAATATAGGCATCTTGGCTTACATCGCGCTGATACATCACCTTCAAAATGCCGATGCTGCATGTTAAGGCTGCTCTTACGGTGGATTTAGCCCTATTCTTTAATTGCGCCTTTTCTAAGGCCCGATTAGTGACCTTATCTAAGGTTTTACAAAATAGCTTGAGATCCTTGCCGGTATGGGTGGGGCTAGTTGATATCTCTGGGTTACGGGCATATACATTAGGCAATACAGCCGAGATGGTGCCATGAATAAGGTTGGCTCTTAGGCCATAGAATTCTTTTCCGGTTGGATCGGCATTCCAATTAAAGCCGGCTACGGTATTGCGGTTATGTCTTACGCGCTTATGAAAGCTATCCCAGTGCGCTCGCGCATGGGCTATGCGGGCGGTCCACTTTTGCTGAAGGGCTTGGGAGTCTTTGGTTGACACCCCTCATTTATAAAATGAAGGGGTGTGGGCTTTGGATATATCTGGGATTTAAGTTTTCAAAAGCAATAACTTAATCGACGTTATTAGCCGTTAAGAACATGGACTTTTGCAACGATACAAAAAAATCTTGGTAGGGCTTTGGGTCGGTTACTGGCGTTACGTTAAATTGGGCATTGGCGCGCACAATCATGTTCTTGCCTGAAGCCCCAGGGCGTACATTTACAGTGATACGCAAGGCATAGCCACTCAACTTAGTTGCAGAAATCGACCCTAAATCCAAATCTGCCTTATCCACTACGAAACCAAGGTCTTGCAGGGTTGCAATCACGGTACGCATGGTCTTTTGTTTATCGGTCGTATCAAACGAGCGTGACTGCATGGCGCGTAGCTCAACCGAGGTTTGCCCTGTTGCCGAGGAATCCAGTACCCGCTCTTGCATGGTCTGGCACCCCGTCAGAAACAGAGTACTCGCAGCAATCGCCAGTAAGGGGTAACGCATAGGGTGCTTAATCAACATTTTGTGCCTGCAAGAAAACGGATTTAGATAATTTGTCGTAGAACTCGGTATAGATGGAAGGATCGTTAATTCCTTCGATTTTGGTCAATACGTTGTTTTGATTCCAGACGAGACGCTGAAAGGTCACGCGCACGATAAAGCCACTGGAAGCATCTACTTGCTGGTCGAACTTTATGCTCTTGCCATCTTTGGGGCTTAGCTCTACTTTAATGGGGTTGTTGGTCACAGCAGGCTTAGTAACTAAGGAGGCCCTGATTTTTTGGTTTTTGTCGTAACTCACTGCAGCTGCGCCAAACAAAAATCCCATAACGATTGCGCCAGCAATTTGGCCGCCATCTTTTGCATCCCTACTCTTGGAGGCCACAATCACCCCAAGCGAGGTTTGCGACTCATCGAGATTAAAGCCCATGTCTTGTAAAACAGCCGCCGATGCGCTTAGTAACTCTTTTTCAGTCTTAATATCGTATTTACGCGACTGTACTTGCCGATTGGCTAGGGTATCCGGCTGCATTTGCAGCGCTTCAGGTGGAATGGTAGTGGCGCAACCCGAGAAGACGCTAATCGCGCAAATACTTGCAATGGTTTTTTTAGCGTTCATCATCTATTAAAACTTCGAGGTGTTGTAGGCAAAGTCTCTAACCATGCCTTTTTCATCAAACTTAATGACAATCGTGAGGGTCTTTTGCGTACGACTTACAGCAGCCTTGTTATCAGCCGGCAACCATAAGAAGCGGGTACCGCTTGAGGTGCTGGCCATTCCTTCGGTCGAAACTTTGTCATAGACCCAGGATTCACGGCGCTTGTCGTCTGTAGTCACCATATTGGGTGATCCAAGTACCAAGACCACATCGGCAGAGCTCATGCCGATTTTTATTTCTTTTTGTACTTTAGCAATCGAGAGATTATCGCCAGCACCTTTAGCGGCATTGATGTCCGCCTGCTGCTCTGCTAAAGAGGTGGGGTAGCAACCAACCAGCACCAAGCTAGTAACGACTGCAGCAAAACCAATAAGGGGTGCTTTCATAACGGGTATCTCTGTATGGGGGGGATAAAAAAGGGAGGGCAAGCCCTCCCGAGATACGCTTAGAACTTGTAACCGATACCAACTAGCAAGTTATATGCATTGGCATTACTTGTGCTTGTTGCCGAGACTGTGTATCCGGCGTATTGACTTGATCCGCTGGAGGTTTTATTTCCATAGCTCATGTAATTAAATTCGCCAAAACCATATAAGCCGCCCTGAATGATCTGCTTATAGCCAAGACCCAATGAGTAGCCTGTGTAATTAGTAGTTGCAGAGCTACCAGCAAAGGTATCTTTAATCGATGCGCCCGTATAGCCAACCTTTGCATAAGCAAGGCCATCAGTACCAACTGCCACGCCTGGAGAAATAAAGATGTTGTACGAATTCTGCTTGTTGTATTCACCGTTACCCAGTGATACGCCGCCTACGCTTGCAGAATAATTAGATGTTTGCCCAGCAATCGGTGAATAATCAACACCAATACCCAGTAAAAAATCTTTTGAAACTGTGGTCATAAATCCTAAAGTTACAACGCCTGTAAATCCATTGGAATTACTGATTGATGTACCGATTGGAGCAGTACCAACTCCTGATACTGTAACGTTGCTGTTGGAAAAACTAGGTTGCACACTTTCGTAACCAACGCCAATCTGACCATACACGCCATCGAACTTAGATTGTGCATTTACTGCTGTTGCTGACATGCCAATCATGCTGGCTGAAATGATTGCTAATTGAATTTTTTTCATTCTTTTCTCCATAACTAAAAATTGGAGTATCTATTGATGGATATTGATTGGCAATCGAATTCAGCCAACAAAAATATGCATAGTAACTATGCAAATTTTGTTTATCTAATCAAAGAAGTGTTTACCTAACTCATTGATGAGTTTTTTGAGTTTGTCTGTCGGCTTTAGTAATCGCTGCCGGCGATCAAAGGCATCTTTCTCAAGCTCAACCCATCCATGGCTGATTAAGTAGTTCAGGTGCTTGCGGGTATTGAGCATGCTCTGCGTCGACTGCGTGCACACCTCTTTAATGGTGGTGGGCTTGTCTTGCAGGTTTGACTCTAGGATGCGCAACAGTAAATCGTATGTGACGAGCGAATGGCCGTTGTAGAGGGATTCATCGAGATAGCGTTTTACTTTAATTAACTTTTTTAAATTTTCTTTGTATTCCACTTT
>JAIXPN010000077.1 GCA_027486235.1 Burkholderiaceae bacterium | reverse complement strand
CAATAATGATTTCTTCAAGTTCATGCAACGCAAATAAGCCTTTTTCATCATGAACCGTTGGTTATTGCCTGAGGATATTGCAGATGTTTTGCCAGCCCGGGCTCGCAAGATCGAGGAGTTGCGCCGTCGCGCACTTGATCTGTACCAATCTTATGGCTATGAGCTTGTCAGCCCCCCTTTATTGGAGTTTCTGGATTCTCTGCTAACAGGAACGGGATCCGATCTCAATCTACAAACCTTCAAGTTGGTAGACCAGTTGTCAGGCAGAACTCTGGGCTTGCGTGCTGATATCACACCCCAGGTGGCCCGCATTGACGCCCACTTATTAAATCGAGAGGGCATTACTCGCCTTTGTTATGCCGGATCCGTTGCTCATGTAAGAGCCCCCGCAGGATCAAGTTCTCGTGAAGAGTTGCAACTTGGTGCAGAGATCTATGGCCATGCGGGATGGGAAGCCGACCTGGAGGCGCTTAGCCTACTACTACAAACCCTTAATAGTGCTGGCATTCAGAAGGTCTACTTAGACCTGTCGCATGCCGGTGTGCTCAAAGGTATTTTGGGGGAGCATGCATTAACAGCGAGTGATACCGAGGCGCTGTATACCTATTTGCAAACTAAAGATCGTGCAGGGCTAAGCCAGTGTGTTGCTAAGATGCCGCCTTCGATTGGTAAACCCTTACTGGCGTTGATTGAGTTAAATGGCTCATGTCCAGAGGTTTTGGCCAACGCACGCTCTGGTAAGCATGCATTACCCAATAATCCAACCATTGATCAAGCCTTAAATGACCTTGCTCGACTGAGCGAAGTACTGTCCTCCAATGGGGTTGAGCTGAGTATTGATTTGGCAGATTTGCGTGGTTATCAGTATCACAGCGGTGTGATGTTTGCTGCCTATGTCGATGGCCTGCCTCAACCGATTGCGCGCGGCGGTCGCTACGATTATGTCGGCCAAGCATTTGGGCGCTCCCGTCCGGCAACCGGTTTTTCCTTAGATCTATTTACCTTGGCAGACCTCTCTACGCACAATGTCAAGCGCAGTGCAATTATTGCCCCTTGGTCGGATGATCCAACGCTCTTGGCCATGATTGCAGATTTACGGGCCCAAGGAGAAGTGGTGATTCAGTTACGTAAGGGTGATCAGCCCAGTGCTGAAGAGTTTATGTGCGATCGTGAATTAGTGAAACAAGGCTCTGGCTGGCAGGTACAGGCGAAGTAAACAAAAGCAAGTATTAAAAAGAACGTAGAACATCTAAAAATCAAGTGGAATAAATATGGCGCAAGAGCAGGCTCACGGTCGTAATGTTGTAGTGATTGGTACCCAATGGGGTGACGAAGGAAAGGGCAAAGTAGTTGATTGGTTAACCGATCATGCCCAAGCGGTCGTGCGTTTCCAAGGCGGTCATAATGCCGGTCATACCCTCATTATTGGTGGTAAGAAAACCATCCTACGCCTCATTCCGTCGGGCATTATGCACCCTCAGGTTACTTGCTACATTGGCAACGGCGTAGTGCTGTCTCCCGAAGCGCTATTCAAGGAAATCGGTGAACTGGAAGCAGCGGGTTTAAGTGTTAAAGGCCGTTTGAAGATCTCCGAGGCAGCCACTTTGATATTGCCGTACCACGTCGCAATTGATCATGCGCGCGAGAAAAAACGCGGTAGCGACAAGATTGGTACAACGGGTCGTGGTATCGGCCCAGCTTACGAAGATAAAGTGGCGAGAAGAGCACTCCGCGTTCAAGACTTTTTCTATCCAGAGCAATTTGCCGCCAAGCTCAAAGAGAACCTGGATTATCACAACTTCGCCTTAACCCAGTACTACAAAGTTGATGCACTCGACTATCAAAAAGTACTCAGTGAGGCGATGTCCTATGCCGAGCAAATCAAGCCAATGGTAGTCGATGTCTCTAGTGCTCTCTATGCCGCAGAACAGGCTGGTCAAAACCTGTTGTTCGAAGGCGCACAAGGAACTCTGCTGGATATTGATCATGGCACTTATCCCTTTGTAACCTCGAGTAATTGCGTGGCAGGTAATGCCGCAGCAGGTTCAGGTGTTGGCCCCGGTTCCTTGCATTACATCTTGGGTATTACCAAGGCATATTGCACTCGTGTAGGCGCTGGACCATTTCCAAGCGAGCTTTATGATCACGAGAACCCTGCCAAACAAGACCCCGTCGGTATTCGTTTGGCGGAGGTGGGTAAAGAATTTGGCTCTGTCACAGGCAGACCAAGAAGAACAGGATGGTTGGATGCTGCAGCATTAAAGCGCTCGATCCAAATTAATGGATTAACGGGCTTATGCATCACCAAACTTGACGTGCTGGATGGCATTAAGACCATTCGACTATGCGTCGGATACAAGCTCGATGGGAAAACCCTGGATGTATTACCAAGAGGTGCAGAAGCGGTTACCCGTTGTGAGCCCATTTATGAGGATTTCGAGGGATGGACCGATAGTACCGTTGGTATTACCGATTGGAACAAACTGCCCAAAACAGCCCAGGACTACTTGAAGCGAGTTCAAGAAATCTGTGGCAAACCCATCGCGATGGTCTCAACAGGGCCAGAGCGTGATGAGACCATTTTGCTGCAGCATCCGTTTGAGAGTTAAGCAAGCGGATTCGCTGCACTGCGTTATCTAAGACGAGTCTTTAGTACGCCCATCCCTGGGTGTGTGGTCTGGCTTGGTTTGACCATTGCCGAGATACCTTTTTTCTCGATAAATTAAATCATCAAAGATAATTTCTTCCAAAATAGTTGCATGTAATTTTGGAATATCACCTGGTTGCTTACCAAGCCAGTCGTATAGGTCAAGAAGACCTCGAATGTTGATCATGTTCATCGCTCCTATCTCATTGTTTTTATCGATTCAATCTAAGGGGTAGAGCCCTCAAATGGGTAAATCCCACCCAGCCCATCATCCTGGAGCATTCAGTCCAATGAAAAAGGGCTAATTCTTCTTATAAATGCAATTAGCCATTTATTTTTGATAAACATCAAAAATGAAATATGTAATTTCAATAGACTGAACCCATCGTTTCGCAAGGAGTCAAGAACATGACATTACAAAAAAGTGATATCGATGATATGCAGCAACTACTAATTGATGAGTGCGTCAACGCCAAGTTATTTGATAGCGTCAGTTTTCAATCCATTCTCGATCGAGAAGAAGAGAGTATTCAGACGCTGTTACGAAAACCAAACAATCGACACGAAATCTCCAAAGTAGAGTTGCTCGCCATTTTTTCTGGATTGGTTGCTTGGCCTGGGGTTGATAACCGGGATATAGCTCAATCACTGATGCATCTAAAAAGTCGATAGATATTGAAGACTTATTTCTAATCAAATCAAATTAAGAAAGGAAGTAATTTATGTCGCAATTAACTAGATTTAATCAAAACCTAATGGATGACTTTTTTAGCGGTTTAACAAGCCCTGCTTATTTTATAAAGCCACTCCATGGCGAAGGCCTAGAAGAGGGTATAAAGGTTGACATTAAAGAAAATAAGCGTGCTTTTGATATTCATGCCCAAATTCCTGGGGCCCAAAAGGATGATGTCAGAGTTTCTGTCGATGGATCAATGGTCACGATTCAGGCGGAGGTCAAGCAGCTCGACCAAAAGACAGAAGACGAAAAGATTGTGCGTAGCGAGTGTTACTACGGTAGTGCATCCCGTAGCTTTCAATTGCCCATCGAAATTGATGCTACCGCCACAAAGGCGCATTACGAAAATGGCATTTTGCACCTGCACTTGCCCAAGAAAGGAAATGGCTCATCCAAACAAATTACCGTGACATAAACGATGCATGAATTTGATGCCTATTCTCCCGCAGAAATTGCCGCTCGGGTTAGTGCAGGAGGGGTGACGAAAGCAAGATTACCGTTGACATCATTATTCCTTTTGGGTCTTTTGGCCGGAGGATTTGTTGGAATTGGTGCTTTGTATTACACAATTGTGATCAGTGATAGCGCTCTCCCATTTGGTTTGGCACGAGTTATTGGGGGAATTTGTTTTTCCCTAGGACTTTTGTTGGTAGTGGTCTGTGGCGCTGAGCTTTTTACCGGAAACATCTTAATTGCCATGGCTTGGGCAGATGGGAGCATTACTCTATTAGAGCTCTTGAGAAACTGGTTGATTGTCTGTCTAGCCAACTTTATTGGAGCGGCAGGCTTTGCTACCTTAGTTTTTCTCTCAGGCCACTGGGAAATGAATGGTGGGGCGATTGGGGCAAGCTACCTAAAGATTGCCAGCGCTAAGGTTGCACTCCCATTCTGGAAGGCATTTGTTTTAGGAATCTTATGCAACAACTTAGTCTGTTTGGCGGTTTGGATGTCGTTTGCCGGCAGAACGGTGATTGATAAGTTTGTTGGCGTGATTTTGCCTATTTCTGCTTTTGTGGCCGCGGGATTTGAGCATTCAATCGCCAATATGTATTTCTTCCCAATGGCAATGCTATTGGAAATGAAGGGGATTTACGCCCAAACTGGTCTAAATGTCATTACATCCGCCAATGTTGTAGGAAATCTAGCCCCAGTGATCGCTGGGAATATTGTGGGCGGTAGTT
>JAIXPN010000163.1 GCA_027486235.1 Burkholderiaceae bacterium | reverse complement strand
TTAGCGCAGCTCTTGCATGTGGCGCTCTCGCCAGCCGTGGGTGCGGCCATTAACTTTTTGTTGGGCGCTAATTGACGCATACGATGCAAGATGCCTTGATCGGTAGCAATAATGTATTCAGTGGCCTTACCCTCGACCACAGCTTTAATCATGGCAGAGGTTGAGCCAACCATGTCTGCTTGATCAACAACATGCTGGGGAGACTCGGGATGAACTAGAACCATCGCATCAGGATGTTTCTTGCGCATCGCAGTCAACTCAACCGACTTGAACTCATCATGCACGATACAAGCACCATTCCAGAGGAGTATATCGGCTCCAGTTTGCTCCTGAATATAGCGACCTAAGTGACGGTCTGGAGCCCACAAAATCGTTTTACCTTGTTGATGCAAGTGATGCACAATCGCGAGTGCACACGAGCTCGTCACCATCCAATCGGCTTGTGCTTTGACAGCAGCGCTGGTATTGGCATAAACCACAGCAACGCGATCGGGGTGGGCAGCTTTGAATGCACGAAATTCATCTGCAGGACATCCCAAATCGAGCGAGCACGTAGCCTCGATATCTGGCATAAAAACCCGCTTCTCTGGACTCAGAATTTTGGCGGTTTCCCCCATAAAGCGGACACCCGCAACAATTAAATTGTTGGCGGAATGATTTCTGCCAAAACGTGCCATTTCGAGGGAATCAGCAACAAAACCCCCAGTTTGCAGGGCCAGGTCCTGAATATCGCCATCCACGTAGTAGTGTGCAACGATCACTGCATTTTTGGATACCAGTAACTGTTTGATGCGTGCAATGGTGGCTTCTTTCTCATCGGGCAAGAGGGGGGCAGGTGTTTTTGCCCAAGCCTGAGCGATGCAGGTGGCGCCAGAGGCATCTTGCTGGGGGTAGTCAAAGAGAGTACCCGGTTTTTTATGGTCAATTACTGCTGTCATCCCGAAATCTTAACCTGCAATTACTTTCGGGATAGAATTGCTCCCTTAGAGAGGATTTATATGAAACGCATCATGCTATTAGCAAAACTTCATCGGGTTGCGGTAACCGAGGCAGATTTGCACTATGAGGGCTCTTGCGGCATCGACGAAGATTTGATGGATGCGGCCGATATGCGTGAATATGAAAAGATTGAACTCTATAACATCAATAATGGTGAGCGTTTTTCAACCTACATCATCAAGGCAAAGCGCGGTTCTGGGGCAATTTCCTTAAACGGAGCGGCTGCACGTAAGGCCCATGTGGGTGATCACTTGATTATTTGCACCTATGGCCCGGTTGATGATGCTGAGGTGGCCAGCCATATCCCCAAAGTTGTTTTGGTGGATGATCAGAATCGCATCAAAGAAGTTAAAAAGATTACCTGCTAAAACGGTAGTTTTGCATCGGGCTTCACAGCTAACAGGGCCTTCTTAAACTCCCCTTGAATCCGCTGAATTGCCTCATCGGAATCCGCCTCAAAACGCAAGACCATGATTGGGGTGGTATTTGATGGTCGAGCCAAACCAAAGCCATCGGCATATTCCACCCGGACTCCATCAATGGTGTTGATGGATTTGGCACTGGGGAACTGCGGATTGGCTTTTATCTTCTCAAGCAACATGAAGGCTTCACCTTCAGCGCAGGGTAGCTGTAACTCAGGAGTACAAATTGCATTGGGTAATGCATTGAGAACCTGGCTTGGATTGCTAACTTTACTGAGGATCTCTAATAAGCGGGCGCCGGTATAAAGTCCATCATCAAAGCCAAACCACCGATCCTTGAAAAAGATATGCCCGCTCATCTCACCGGCGAGGGGAGCGCCTGTTTCTTTCAATTTAGCTTTGACTAGAGAGTGCCCTGTTTTCCACATGAGGGCTTGACCACCGTGTTGTTCGATCCAGGGGGCTAGATTGCGGGTGCACTTTACGTCATAAATGATCTGACCCTTTGGGTGACGCGTTAGAACGTCTTTAGCAAACAACATCATTTGGCGATCAGGGAAGATCACTTGACCATCTTTGGTTACAACACCTAAGCGATCTGCATCGCCATCAAAGGCTAAGCCGAGCTCATTATCGGTAGTGGCAAGATTACGAATCAGGTCTTGTAGATTCTCAAGATGGGCTGGATCGGGATGGTGGTTTGGAAAATGACCATCAACCTCACAAAAAAGTTCTTGAACTTCACAACCCAGAGCCCGAAAGAGTTCTCCGGCAAAGGCACCACCAACTCCGTTGCCACAATCCACTGCGATTTTCATGGGTCGGGAGAGACGAACATCGCCGACAATGTATTTGAGGTATAGCGGGAAGATGTTAAATGTTGAATGCTTTCCAGCGCCATGATGAAAGTCTTCACGCTCAATTTGCTTACACAAGCTTTGGATTTGATCGCCATAAATTGCTGAGCCACCCAGAACCATTTTGAACCCGTTGTAGTTCGGGGGATTATGACTGCCCGTAATCATGATTCCAGACTTTGGTTGCAGATTTCCAAGAGTTTGATTAGCGGCAAAGTAGACCATGGGGGTTGCCACCATTCCCAGGTCAATTACATTGATCCCAGTTGAGAGGAGGCCTTTGGTAAGGGCTTCAATGAGCTCGGGACCAGAAAGACGGCCATCGCGGCCAACAACGATCTCGGTCTCACCCAGGTCACGCATTTGACTACCAAACGCTTGGCCAATCGCGTAAGCAATTTCAGGATTTAGGGTCTCATTAATGATGCCGCGGATATCGTAGGCTTTAAAAATAGAGGCAGGAACGTTCATCGTATTTACTTTTTCAGAAACTCAATGCGGCTAGCTGTTACATCGTCAAAGGCATGGCTATCTAAGGGCGCATCACTCTTTAATGCATCTTCAATGGGCCGCGCCAAAACCTTACCCAGTTCGACCCCGGGCTGATCAAAGGAGTTAAGGTTCCAGAGTGCGCCTAAGCAAAATGCCCGATGTTCATACAAAGCGAGTAAAGCCCCCAAGTGATAAGCGTCTAGCTTGGGTAGCATGATCAAATTGCTGGGCCTTTTGCCGGAATAGCTTAAGTTCGGGTCAGTTGACTCTTTACCATTAGCCAGAGCTTGTGCTTGAGCGAGACAGTTTGCCAATAAGGCATTGTGATGATCTTGTGCTTCGGGCAGGGTACTCATGGCTGCTTTGACGGCAATGAAATCCACTGGAATGATTTCAGGTCCTTGATGCAGGAGTTGAAAGTAGGAGTGTTGTGCATTGGTACCGGCACTACCAAATACGGCCGGAGAACTAACTTTTACAGAATTACCTTGTCGATCTGTACTCTTCCCATTACTTTCCATATCTAACTGTTGTAACCAGAAGGGAAAAAGTTCTAAGCCATGCGCATAGGGGACCACAGCATATGCCTTGGAGTGGTGTTTACCTTGCTGATAAAAAAGAGCAAGTGCTAGTAAGCAGGGTAGGTTTTGATTGATTGGCGCACTTGCAAAATGCTGATCCATTGCATTTGCGCCCGATAAAAATTGTTTGAAGGTATCAAAGCCGTATTGCAAAGCAATTGGGAGCCCAACTGCAGACCATACTGAAAAGCGACCACCAACCCATTCCCAAAATGGAAAAATATTCTCCTCTTGGATACCAAATGATTCAGCGGCTTTGGTATTGCTAGTGATTGCGAATAAGGAGTTCTGGATTTGCGACGAGGTAAGATTTTTAGCTTTAAACCAGTTGATGATAGTCTTTGCATTCATCATGGTTTCTGCGGTACTGAAGGATTTAGAAACAATTAATACTTTGGTGCTATTCGCTTGGGCGCGTTCGAGGATGTGACTTAGCTCGGCACTATCGACATTGGCAGCAAAATGGACTCGCATGCTCCGATTTGTTTTGTTTGCGGAGTGCGCTAAGGCTTGAACTGCTAGACGTGGTCCAAAATCAGAGCCGCCAATTCCAATATGAATCAAATCAGTTACACCAACCCATTTATTGCATAGACCATCCATGCGCTGCCAAACCTCTGCAATGGCTGGCATCACATCCTGCCCGTTATGGAGTACTGATTTTTTATCCAAATTACGGAGGGCAGTGTGCAGGGCGGGGCGGTGTTCAGATGTATTGACGAGACCGCCTGTCAATAAGCTCTCAATCTGTTTTTTGAGACCAATCTCATCCGCTTTTGTGAACAAGTCAGCCCAATCATGTTGATCGATCGATTGATACGCGAGATCGAGGATGATGCCAGCGGCTTGGAGTGAGCCGAAGGCTGCACTGGATGGGTTGGCTGCGCTTGGATGCGGCTTTGTAGACATGTATAGATTTTATCAATAAGCCACTCAAAACCCCTAGGGATTTAAATGGCTTGAAGTGTTACGATTTTGCTTCAATCGATAATAGAGCACTATGGAACGATTAGATTGTG
>JAIXPN010000021.1 GCA_027486235.1 Burkholderiaceae bacterium | reverse complement strand
GGGCGTTGAGGAACGTTGGGGGCTTTCACTGCCGGTTTGGCTAGGGGGTTCTTCTCATCGGGCACAATATGCTCCTGTCGATATGATGTAGCTATGTTTTCTGACTATTCTATCCAAGCAATAGCAATTAATGCTATACCCCTCATTTTTTTTTTTTTTTTTCATGAGGCTGCTCATGGCTTCGCCGCAAAACGTTTTGGGGATAACACTGCTTTTTTGCTCGGTAGAGTTACTTTAAACCCATTAAAGCACATTGACCCAATTGGCACCGTTTTAATTCCTATCGCCCTTGTCTTGGCGCACTCTCCTTTTTTGGTGGGGTACGCCAAACCTGTTCCTGTTCGTTTTGATCATCTCCGAAATCCAAGAATTGACATGATTTGGGTTGCCTTGGCTGGGCCGGGATCCAACTTTATTCAGGCAATCGTCTGGGCGATTTTTTGGATACTAACTCAAGGGTTTGGCGTGAATGAACCATTCTTAATTTCGATGGCAAAGGCAGGGGTCTTTTGGAATATTGGGCTGCTGGTTTTTAACCTTTTCCCCTTGCCGCCATTAGATGGGGGTCGCATCTTGGCGGGGATCCTTCCTTACAAGCAGGCATTGATGTTGGGAAAACTTGAACCCTGGGGATTTTTTATTGTTCTTGGCCTCGTATTTACCGGTCTGATATCGGAATGGTGGATGGTTCCCCTCAGCGACTTCTTCATCAATATCGTACGCACCCTAACCTCGCCCCTCCGAATGATCTTTGCCCCCTAAATAGCGGGCTTCACATCCTTTTATCTTCAGAATCAGAATTAGAGTATGCTGTATCTCACCCAAGCAGCATTCATTCAATTGGAGGCGTTTATGAATATCAACCATTTCCGCACTGCCTTAGGTGCCCTCATTCCCGTTATTGCCTTAAGTATGTCCACCCCGGCTTTAGCCCAATTTGCCAAGCCTGAAGATGCCGTTAAATACCGACAAAGCGCCTTTGCCTTAATGGGCGCCCATATGGGCCGCTTAGCGGCAGTAGTAAAAGGTGAAACTCCATATAACAAAGATGACGTGGTTCGGAATGCCGCCATTATTGGCACCTTATCCGCCTTACCATGGCAGGCATTTGTTCCAGGAACAGAGAGTGGGAAAACACCGGGTAAGAATGATGCCTTACCAAATATCTGGACTGAGAGTACTAAGTTCAAGTCAGCTTCTGAGAGGATGCAAGCTGCAGTAGCAGAACTAAACTCCGCGGCTCAATCGGGTAATCCTGAAAACCTTAGGAAAGCCTTGGGTGCTACGAGCCAAACATGTAAAGCCTGTCACGACGACTTCCGCAAAAAATAAACAGGCTTAATCTGGGCTGTACTACTTTCATCTAAATTACCGAATCAGGTAATACAGCCCCATTCCCAGCAATAAAAATATCGCAAGCGCTGCCAAGCGTTGCTTACTGGTATCGATTGATACTGAGTACGAATTCGGTCCATCAATATGCTTATCCCCAGTAATCATCGGCTCGATTAAATGCTCTTTTTTGTAGATTTGGTAGAAAAAGATAGCCGCCAGATGAAGAGCGATCAGCGCAAAAATAATGTACTGATTAAAACGATGCACGCTTGTTAAAAATGCGATGGTCGCATTCGATACGTATTTGGCTAGCGGTCCTTGAAAGAAAATATCGTCATCAGCAAAGAGGCCTGTCAGAGCTTGAACCAAAATGGCGAGCAGTAGCGCAATCACTGAAAATGCACCCAAGGGGTTATGTCCCAAGCCTCCGTCATATTGACCCTGTAGATAAGCAAACAGAGACTTTGGGCTCGGAATGAAGTTGGCAAAACGTGCGTGCCAAGAACCTACAAAGCCCCAAATGATTCGAAAGAGCACTAAGACTAGAGCGGTGTAACCACAATACGCATGCCATTCAATGGCATTGCCACCAATCTTGACAAAAAGAATTCCTAAAATGATGCAAGTGGCGAGCGCCCAATGAAACAAGCGTATTGGTAGATCCCAAACACGAATCCGTTGTTTCACTTTATTTGATTTCTGGGAGTTCTTTACGAATCAGTTTCAAGCCAGCACGCAACAACTCATCGTATCTCTGGCGCTCCGCTTTAATTGAGTCGGCATCCCATTGATAAAACCCTTGACCAGTTTTCATGCCGAGGTTTCCGGCATCCACTTTCCCGGTTAGGCACTTTGCTACCTCGCCTTTATTGTTGAGCGAGGGATAAATACTTGCGCCAGCTGCCGCATGGATTTCCAGACCCGCATGATCCCGTTGCAAAACTGGTCCTGCTGCTAAATAACGAAAGCCAAAGCCAAAACGGACGGCCTTATCAACATCTTCAGGACTAACAATCCCAGCATCGATCAAATCAAACGCCTCTCGAGAGAGGGCATGCTGCAAGCGATTGGCCAAAAATCCAGGGAGGTCCTTTTTAACGGTCACGGGCACCATG
Organism: Burkholderiaceae bacterium; assembly: GCA_027486235.1. Classification (GTDB taxonomy): domain Bacteria; phylum Pseudomonadota; class Gammaproteobacteria; order Burkholderiales; family Burkholderiaceae; genus Polynucleobacter; species Polynucleobacter hoetzingerianus. Next base: position 49,861 of record JAIXPN010000021.1, on the reverse strand, counting down.
CCACATGAACTCATCAAGCGACTCAAACTTTCAGCGACCAAGCGTGATGTTTTTTCCCCATAAATAACTTCAACACAGGGAACAATGTGCGCAGGCATAAAGAAATGCAGGCCAATCATTCGGGCGGGAGTTTTTAAGCCCGCAGCAATTTGACTAATTGGAAAGCTAGAGCTATTACTCGCCAAAACAGTCTCAGGGTTGACCACTTGCTCTAATTGAGCAAATAAATCTTGCTTAATATCTAATTTCTCAGGAACACACTCAATCACTAAATCAATTTCTGACCAGTCAAAGTGATTCAGAGAGTCGACGATTGAAATTAAATGCAGGCGATGGCCGTATTCCATCTCGTTTAATTTCGTTTCAAAGTACCTTGGCAAGACATCCCGACGCTGGGCACTTGCTTCAAACACCTGAGTCGCACACCCTCCACGGGCGCAAACCAGTGCCACATCAGCACCCATGGTGCCCCCACCCACAATCAGAACTTTAGTTTCTGCTGGATTAAATAACATCTCACTTGCCTTTCAAGATCGGTGCGGTTCCAGTTACAGATGGAACCATAAAATCAAAGTCGCAACCAATATCTGCTTGGGTTACTGAGGTCAAATACAGGCGTCGATAGCCCGATTCTGGAATACCGAGACGCTCCGCTGGAGAGGCCAACGCATGGATACGGCGCTCAATTTCAGCATCGTCCACTTCTAGTTGTAGCAATCGGTTAGCAACATCGAGTGTGATCATGTCGCCATTGCGCACGATTGCCAAGGGTCCATTCTCCGCTGACTCTGGGGTGACATGCAGGACGATGGTTCCGAATGCTGTGCCACTCATACGCGCGTCTGAGATACGCACCATATCCTTCACTCCAGCCTGAGCTAATTTTTTAGGAATCGGCAAATATCCTGCCTCGGGCATACCAGGAGCCCCTTTTGGACCAGCGTTTTGCAAGACCAAAATATCATCGGCCGTGACATCAAGATCAGGGCTATCAATCCGTAAGGCCAGATCTTCAAGAGACTTAAACACCACCGCGCGTCCACGATGCTTGAGCAGACTTGGGGTTGCTGCCGAGTGCTTAATGACTGCTCCACGAGGGGCTAGGTTGCCGCGCAAAATTGCCAAACCGCCAACTGGGTAAATAGGGTCGCTTGATATCCGAATGACCTTGCGAACTTTGGTCACTTTCGCATCGTCGATTTCCTCGCCCAGAGTTTTTCCTGAAACAGTAAGGCAATCTAGATATAAATGGGGTTTGAGTTCGCGCAGAATAGCCATGAGGCCGCCGTCCTCATAGAGATGCTCCATGTAATGCGAACCACTCGGTTTTAAGTCAACCAACACCGGAACATTTCGGCCCAATTGATCAACCTGATCTAAATTGATCTGAATGCCTAAGCGCGCTGCTACAGCGGTGATATGGATTAATGCGTTTGTAGAGCCACCAATCGCATGAAGCACTGTCAGGGCATTCGTTAATGCCTGGGGTGTCAAGATCGTTCTTGGAGAAAATGTTTTCTGGTCAGCTGTTTTTGCCAACGCAACTGCTCTGCGGCCAGTGAGCTCCGACAAACGAAATCGCTCTGCAGTTACGGCCGGTGCAGCCGCAGTACCCGGCAAACTTAATCCTGCAGTTTCTACCATGCAAGCGATTGTGCTCGCAGTACCCATGACCATACAAGTTCCAGTCGTTGGGGCTAACTTACCATTAATCTCGTCGATTTCCTCTTGATCGATTTCGCCTGCTCTAAATTTTCCCCAATAGCGCCGACAGTCAGTACAAGCACCTAGACGATCTCCTTGATGCAAGGTGGTCAACATAGGTCCAGTTGGAATAGAGATCACCGGTACATCTGTGCTCGCTGCAGCCATTAGTTGTGCAGGAATGGTTTTATCGCACCCCCCCACTAAGACAACCGCATCAACGGGTTGGGAGCGAATCATCTCCTCGGTATCCAAGGCCATTAGATTGCGCAGATACATGCTGGTCGGGAATGCAAAAGATTCATGAATTGAAATGGTGGGGAATACCATCGGCATTCCGCCCGCCTGCATTACCCCTCGCTTAATTGCTTCAATCATTTGCGGCACATTGCCATGGCATGGATTGAAGTCACTAAAGGTATTCGTGATACCGATGATTGGTCGATCTAGGGCGCTATCGCTATAGCCCATTGCCTTAATAAAGGCTTTGCGCAGAAACAAAGAAAACTCTGTATCTCCATACCGGGTTAAACCTTTACGAATCCCCTCGTGGGAACCTGAGGGTGTCTGATTTGCCTGCGCCTTGGGATCTTTAGCTGTGCTCAATTGATTAGTCCAAAATTGATAAAAATATCGACATACAATGTCACATTATTCCAATAAAAATGCAAATGAGACATGATTCCCGTCAATAGCGTATTACAGGTCGGCTTTTTCCCCGAAATCATGCAGTTAGAGGTTAATCGCCGCTTGAACCCCATTTTGATGATAGACCCCAGTGGGGCTATTCCCAATCAGGATGTAGAGGCAATCCTCACCCGTCCGAGTTATCCCATTGCACCTAAACTCTTGGACCAGCTACCTCACATAAAAATGATTGCATGCTGTGGTGTTGGCTATGACAACTTACCGTTAGATTATTTAAAGAAGAAAGGGATTATTGCCTCCAATACTCCCGGTGTTTTAAACGATGCGGTATGCGAACTAACAATCGGACTGCTCATCGGTCTTTTACGCAAAATTCCCCAGGGACATCAGTTTGTTCTTCAGCAAACCTGGGCAACAGAGGCCTTCCCATTCACTACATCCCTTGCGGGTAAAAGAGTCGGGATTGTGGGTATGGGTCGCATCGGGCAAGAGTTAGCATCACGTCTCACGCCATTCAAAGTCAAGATTGCATATCACGGACCAAGTCGAAAAGATTTACCGTATACATTTTTTTCATCGTTGGTGGACATGGCTCGCGAAAGCGATATTCTCATATTGACCTGCCCAGGCGGCAAGGCAACCGAGAAAATAATTAACACCTCAGTTCTCCAAGCCCTGGGTCCAAAGGGATACCTCATTAACGTAGCACGAGGTAGCGTCGTCAATGAACCAGATCTGATTGCAGCTGTACAAAATCAAGACATTGCAGGGGCCGCCCTTGATGTCTTTGAAAACGAGCCCAAACCTAACCCGGCTTTCCTTGCTCTGCCGAATATATTGCTAGCGCCCCATATCGGTAGCGCTACTCAAGAAACACGTCAGGCCATGACCAATTTAGCCATTGATAATCTTGAAGCCTTTTTTAATCACCAACCACTTCCAACTCCCATTTCTTTTTAGACGGAGATTTTTATGACAGCACACGCCTCTACCTTATCTGCAGTTTTATCCCCAGTATTAACACCGTTTAATGCGGATGGCAGCCCTAATACCAAAAAACTTCTCCGCCAGTGTCAATGGCTTCAAAGCAATGGTGTTGGTCAGGCGGTATTTGGAACAAACTCAGAAGCAAACTCGATGTCTGCGAATCAAAAAATCAATGTGCTACATGAGTTAATCGCTGGTGGTCTAGATCCAAAAAACATGATGCCAGGAACCGGGGCTTGCTCCGTCGATGATGCTGCAACGATGACGAGTGCGGCGGTAAAAGCAGGCTGCGCTGGCGTTCTAATGCTTCCCCCTTTTTATTACAAAGATGTAGCTGATGAAGGGCTCTTTCGCTACTACGCAGAGGTCATTGAAAAGGTTGGCGATGCTAAGTTGAAAATCTATGTCTACAACATCCCACCTGTGACCAAAATTGGTTTAAGCGTGCCCCTCTTGGAGCGCTTGGTAAAGTCCTACCCCAACACGGTTATCGGCATTAAAGATAGCTCTGGAGACTGGGCATATACCGAATCTGTCATTCAAGCCCTGTCTGGAACTGGTTTTAGGGTGTATGCCGGCAGCGAGGTATTTTTGCTGCGCACCCTAAGAGCTGGAGGAGTTGGCTGTATCTCGGCAACAGCAAACGTCAACCCCAAGGCAATTGCTGATCTTGCGGTTCGCTGGCAAGATCCATCGGCGGATCAACTGCAGGAAGCCCTTTCTGCAGTCCGGGCTGTTTTTGCCCAATTTCCAATGATCCCCGGAATGAAGGCAGCAGTTGCCCATTTCAGCAAGGATCCGGAGTGGATTCGGGTTAGGCCACCGCTATTGGCCCTAGAGCCCGCCCAACAGAACAAATTAATTGCGGACCTGGAAAAAATTGGCTTTCAAATGTTAGGGCTTTAATCCCCCAGAATTGGTATAGACTTACGGCTCTAGCGTCAGATATTAATAACAAATTGGAGATAAAACATGAAACTTTTTAAGGTCCTCGCCTTGAGTTTTGCCCTTGTTTGGGGCAGCGCACAAGCGCAGAATATTTCAATTGCAACTGGCGGTACAGGTGGTGTTTATTACCCAATGGGTGGTGGATTAGCCTCCGTACTCTCCAAAAAAGTACCAGGTATGTCAGCAACCGCAGAAGTCACTGGTGGCTCCGTTGATAACCTCAATCTAATTGGTACCGGCAAACCTTATGTTGGTTTCTCGATGGCCGATGCCGCTAAAGATGCGCAAACCGGACAGGGCAAGTTCTCAGGTAAAAAAATTGATCTCAGCACTCTACTCGTGCTTTATCCAAACCGTATGCACATCGTGACTACTGAGGCTACTGGTATTAAAACAATGCAAGACCTCAAAGGTAAGCGCGTTAGTACTGGTAGCCCAGGAAGCGCGACTGAAGTCATGGCCTTTCGCGTCATTGAGGCAGCTGGCCTTGATAAAGACAAAGACATGAAGCGCGAGCGTTTGGGCGTAGCTGAATCAGTTAATGCCGTTAAAGATCGTAAGATCGATGCTTTTTTCTGGGTTGGTGGTTTGCCAACAGCAGCGGTTACTGACTTAGCTAATACTCCTGGCACAAAGATCGTAATGATTGACCATTCCAAAGAAGTTGATGCCATGAACAAAAAGTACGGCAATTTGTACTTTAAGGATGTGATTCCAAAAACAACCTATAAGGGCATGGATAAAGACAATAACGTGATCTCTGTAGCGAATATCCTAGTAACAAGCTCGAAGATGCCTGAAAAAGAAGCCTATGAGATTGTCAAGGCTGTCTTTGATAACAAAATTGAACTTGTTCGCACTCATTACGAGTACATCAGCGTAACTTTAGAAGGGCAAAAGGCTGCCTCTACACCAGTTCCCTTCCACCCAGGTGCATTGAAGTATTTTAAAGAGAAGAATGTGAAAGTGAACTAACTCGATCAAATTCTGATTGGTAGTAATGGCCGCGAATGCGGCCATTTTTGAATAGAGAATAAAGACATGAACCAGAGTGCAATTGATAGCGCAACCCAAGAAAAATTAGATGCGCTGATAAAACAAGAGGAAGGTGATTCAAATAGCTATAAGGGCTTGTTTGCTATTTTCCTAACCCTAGCAGCAGTTCTCATGTCTTTGTTTCATTTGTATGCAGCGTATGCCATTGTTCCGACACAGGTATTAAGAACTGTTCACGTTAGCTTTGTTTTATTTCTTGTCTTCTTAAGCTTCCCACTCACTGCTAAGTTTAAAAACCGTTTAATGTGGTGGGATGTTATTTTTGGCTTAGTAGCTATTTACATTGCTTACTATGCCATTTCCGGTGGTGACGATTTTGGTGATCGCAATACCGCGCCAAACTCTACGGATGTCCTTATCGGTATCGGCCTCATTCTTTTAATTCTCGAGGGGATTCGTCGTACTAACGGCATGGTGCTCGTCACAGTCACCGCTTTATTTCTGCTCTACGCACTCTTTGGGGACCTTTTGCCTGCACCATGGACTCATAAAGGCTACTCGATCGACCGTCTCGTTGGCTTTATGTATATGACCTTAGAGGGCATCTATGGTACTGCCGTCGATGTCTCGGCTACCTTAATTATCCTGTTCACCATCTTTGGTGCCTTCCTCCAATTTACTGGGGCCGGTAAGTTCTTTATCGACTTCTCTTTTGCCGCCATGGGCGGGAAATCCTCGGGCGTAGGCCGCACCATTGTTCTGTCCTCTTTTTTATTGGGCGGCCCCTCTGGCTCTGGTGTTGCTACCACTGTTACGGTCGGCTCTGTTGCTGCACCCATGCTCAACAAAGTGGGCTATGAGAAAAATGCTGCCGGCGGTCTTTTGGCAGCCGGTGGATTGGGAGCCATTATCTCCCCACCTGTTCTAGGAGCGGCAGCTTTCTTGATTGCTGACTTCCTCAAGATCTCTTATTTGGATGTCTTGTTGATGTCTTGTATTCCGACCATTTTGTTTTACCTTGGTCTCTTTACGATGGTTGAAATAGATGTTCGCAAATACGGCATGAAGGCCATTCATTTTGATACCGTAGAGAGCGCATGGTCGCTGAGTAAAAAATATTGGTTCCACTTTTTCTCGCTCATTTCAATTGTTGTCTTCATGATGATGGGCTTCTCACCAATCATGTCGGTATTTTGGGCCACAATTGTTTCAGCGCTCACAAGCATGCTGCGTCGTGACACAGCGATCATTCCATACGATTGGCTGATGGGCAAGCAACCCATTCTCAAAGGGCTCTATGATTCCAACCTGACCAAAGCGCTATCTTCCGGGTCAACAGGAGTTCTCGCGATTGCGGCAACCTGCGCTGGAGCAGGTTTGATTGTAGGCACTGTTACCTTGACAGGATTGGGGCTTAAATTCAGCTCGATTGTGATTCAGTATGCGGGCGGATCATTATTGCTGACTGCGATATTCACAGCCTTAATTGTTTGGATTGTTGGTCTAGCGGTTCCGGTAACTGCTTCTTACATTATCTGCGCGGTGATTGCAGCCCCAGCGCTGATCAATCTTGGCGTTCCTGCATTTGCAGCGCATATGTTCATCTTCTACTATGCTGTTTTATCAGAGGTGTCTCCACCAACGGCTCTCTCTCCATTTGCCGCCGCCGCAATTTGTAAGGGCAATCCTTACCGAACTACACTGCAAAGCTGGAAATATGTTGCTCCAGCAATTTTGGTGCCCTTCATGTTTACCCTGGATAAATCTGGTGTGAGCTTGCTATTGATGGGCTCTACCACTGCATTAGCCCAAGCCAATTGGACAGAAATCGCCTGGTCAACCTTTACAGCAATTGTTGGTATTGTTTGTCTTGCCGGTGGCTTACAAGGATGGTTCATCGAGAAAACCAATATTTTTGAGCGTCTACTGATGATTGTGTCTGGGGTAGCTTTGGCCTACACATCCCCTGTAAGCGACATGATTGGTTTTGCTGGCTTTGCTCTGGTACTAATCATTCAGTTCTTTAAATACGTCAAAGCTAAACCAAAAGTTGCTTCGTAATACCCTCTAAGCACTTTAGTAATTGATTAATAGAATGGCCGGTTTATAAACCGGCCATTTTTTTGTATACGACTCGGTAAGGTTTATTTACCGATCTTAGTCCACGCAGATTTGCCAGCGAACTTCTTCACGGCAGCCTCATCAAATTCAAATCCCAATCCGGGAGTTTTATGCAAAAGAAGATCGCCATTTTTAAAGGTGAGCTGCTTATTGACCAAACGCCGGAAATTAAGAACTTGATTGTCTGGGAAAAACTCCACAAAGCGGGCATTGGGGGTCGCAGCAACCAATGGCGCATGCAAATCATGAAACCAATGGGGGCAAACTGTAATCCCTTTTGAATCAGCGTATGCGGCAATACGTCTAAATTCACTAATGCCGCCACAGACAGCTGCATCGGCTTGCAAAATACCTGCGCCGCCTGCATCAATTAATTCTCTAAAACGCCAGCGACCCACCTCAATCTCACCGGTTGCAATCGTTATTGATGTCTTTTCTGCTAAACGGGCATGTAAATCAATTGCATCTGGCGAGAATGGCTCCTCCAACCAGTAAGGGTTGTATTTTTCAAAACGCCGTACATATTCCATCGCAGTTGGTAAATCACGCCATGCATTATTTGCATCAAGGGTTAGTAATACATCATCGCCAACCGCACTGCGTGCCGCCTTCACACGAGCCTCCTCTTCCCGCGGGGACAATCGCCCCACTTTCATCTTGACCGCCTTAAAGCCTAATTTCACGAAGGATTCCATCTCCTTACCTAATTTGGCTGGAGTCTTTCCTTCCAAATAATAGCCGCCACTAGCATATGCGGGCACTCGGTCATCAACCACACAGCCCATAAACTGATGCAAAGGCAAACCAACAGAACGGGCATTGAGATCCCAAATAGCAGTATCGAGAATAGAGATGCCGCGCATGACTGAGCCCGACCGTCCCTGTAAGATTGATTCGGAGTACATCTCACTCCATAGACCTTCACTACGATGACTATTCTGACCAATCAGCTTGGGGGCTAAAAGTTGCTCGACGGCTATCTTGGCAACATCTCCCGCGGCAGAGCCGACATAACAAAAACCGATACCTTCAATACCATCCTTACTTCTAACTTTGACAATACAGTAGTGTCGTTCATGAACAGTTCGGGTTGAGAACGAAGTAACAACATCTAATGGGATGGGCACAGCTGCTACGTGAACAGACTCAATAATGGGCATTTTTTCCTCTACCGTGTATCAATCAAAGAAAAAACGATTGTAGCGATTATTTTCCTGTAGCCTCAGCAAGACAGCGCTTCATAAAAGTATCTTTTGCCGCATCAATTAATTTACGCTGACGGGCTGTACGCTCACACTCCAACCTGGCGCTCTTCATGCAATCGTCAAAACTAACTGGCTTTGAACCAGAGTTTGAAGTGTTTTGTGCGGATGATTGCTCAGAGCAGGTCTTTCCCCATGCTTCCGATAAAGGGGCAAAAGAAAGTAAGGCCGCGGTCATCAAACAAAGTTTCATTATCTGCGCCTCAATGAGCTAGATTAACCATCATACCCACTTTGTCTCGCAAAAAATGTTGCAGCACCGCATAATTTGTATCGCAGGCCGTAGCGATATTGGATAATCATGCTGTGAGACCAAAAATTATCATTCGATCCAGGTTGGCAAGCATATTGCGCCAGCAATCATGGCTTTTAATGAGTTTGTTTGTGGGCCTTTTTTTTCTGAGCCCCCCAACTTACGCCCAATCGACTCAAAACGCCAAGATAAACCCCGCAGATGCTCAAAAGGGAATTCAGGTTAATCAGCGCAAGCCCAACAAACCCTCAAATCAAAGCGCCGGTCTGCAAAGTAAAGTTGCTAAAGAAGCCAATCCTTCGCTCACCGAGCCAGGAACAGAGGAGTACAGTCAATTTGATCTGGCCCCTGAGTTTCGTATTGCGCGTGGGTGTATGAAAAGAGGTTTTCGCGAGACTAACCTACCTGAAAGAATTGGGATTAGTGATCCTGATTTTCTGGAGTACTTTAAAAATCAAACCTCGCGTTTTTTTGACACCATCCAAGGTACCTGCATTCCCTATGTCGCTGCCTTTGGAAAGCGTAATCGATTTGAAGCGCTCAGCGTGATGAACGGCCCTATTCGCAATTCTAAATCCCAAATCCTCACATTTACCCCATCTACCTTTGGCGGCTTCCTTGTTCAAGAAGAGAATCTTGTTGATCAAATGCAATTTTGGACTGAGCTATTTATTCCCTTACGAGAAGTACTATACGACCCACAACGCCTAGGCGATAAACTTCCGGTCGAACTTGCCTGGGAACTCAACTCGATCGTTAAGCAAATTTATCCAGACGATTCTGCTTCTATCGAAAATAGTCCCAAGCAAGTACGCGTGATCGTTGATTTTGGTACACGTGATCGTTGGGCCCAAATCTGGGCAGTGGAAATTGAAAACCCAAAAACCAAACAAGTACTAGCAAATGCATTTTTTTTTTTTTTTTTTGATATTCCTGGGTCCTTTTTTACCTCGAATGGTGAATCGATTGAGCGTAGTTTTTGGACAAACCCACTAAGCTATCGACGTATTTCGAGAGGAGTTGGACAGGTACCAATTCGGTCCAAACCAAACCCCAACAATCCTCAAGCTCAAAACAAAGATCGTCGCTTTCGCACACATATGGGTATTGACTATGCAGCGCCGACAGGCACTCCTGTCTTTAGTGTGGCCGATGGTAAGGTTGCTTACATTGGATTTAGTGGCGCCTATGGCAAGCTAATCATCATTGACCATCCTGGTAATTACCGTACTTACTATGCGCATTTGAGTAATTACAACAATGAACTTGCTGTGGGCAACGATGTTCGGCGAGGGATTGAGATTGGTTATGTTGGCTCTACAGGAAGATCCACGGGCCCTCACCTCCATTATGAACTGCGCAAGAACGGAATTTACGTGGATCCTTACAATCCAAAGATTCAGCTCGATTTATGGTCGATGCGGCCGAGTGATAGCGGACAATTTACCAAACAACTCTTATTGCTTGGCACTATCGATGAACAATAGTCTTGTCATGTCAAAAACTCTTCGCCTCGAATCAATCACGTGCATGCGTGGGGGCAAAACTTTATTTGAAGATCTTTCTTTAGAAATTCAACCGGGAACGATCCTACGAATAGCTGGAGATAATGGTTCGGGCAAATCAAGTCTGCTACGTATTTTGTGTGGACTTCTTCCCGTCTATTCGGGGCAGGTTTTTTGGGGTAATGATTCAATCCATCACGATCGTGACGAATTTAATAGCGAACTTGTCTATCTGGGTCATATCCCCGCACTAAAAGCAGATCTCACCGCTATCGAGAACTTAGTGCATCTTGCGCTGCTTGGTGGCTTTTCCATTTCTACAGCAGATGCCTTAAGAGCCCTTGATCAAGCTGGTCTTGCAAGTCAAGCGAATCGCTCGATTCGCACCCTATCTCAAGGTCAAAAGCAACGTATTGCGCTCGCTAGATTGCGCCTGCCAAACCCTAAAGCGTTATGGATCTTAGATGAGCCATTTAATGCTCTTGACCAACAAGCAAATCAAGCACTCCAATCATTATTAATACAGCATGTTGAACGCGGCGGGATTGTAGCGATCAGCAGTCATCAGTCCTTAGCGATTGATGATGGGCCACACGTCATGAGGCTTTCCTTATGAGTCATTCAGCATCCACCCTCTCGATCTTTACGGGGATTATTCGTCATGACCTCCAGCTAGCTCTACGTCGCAAGAGTGATAGCCTCTCTGCACTCATCTTTTTTGCTGTTGTCGCCAGCCTCTTTCCTCTAGGAATTGGTCCTGAAACAAATCGATTGATGCAAATTGCGCCTGGTATGTTATGGATTGCAGCGCTCTTGGCGGCAATGCTCTCTTTACATAAAATCTTTGCAGAGGATTTTTTAGATGGCTCCCTCGATCAAGTCCTCTTGACCAAACTTCCACTATCGCTTGCTGTCTTGGCAAAAACTATTGCCCATTGGATCAGTAGCGGTCTTTTACTAGCTCTGCTCTCACCGATTCTTGCCTTGCAATTTAATCTTCCGATTGAAAGTGTAGGGGTTCTCTTTTTATCGCTGCTCCTTGGCACCCCTTTGTTAAGTCTTATAGGTTCAATTGGAGCTGGACTGACTTTAGCGAGCCGGGGTGGCGGCACCCTGTTGTCCTTAATTATTCTGCCCTTGGTTGCCCCAGTTCTCATCTTTGGAGCGGGCGCAGTCGAGGCTTATCAAGCTGGCTTAGGCTATACCGCCCACTTTTCTTTACTGGGGGCAATGTTGGCCATTGCTCTATTTCTCGCCCCTCTGGCAACTGCGGCCAGCTTGCGGATTGCGCTGGAGTAATTCTGATGAATCTCTATATTGGTCTTACAATAAGCTCCGATATAACTCCCGATAGCGCGTGATCTATTTTGTCTCTTCGTGATAACAATTGGTTTAAGTACGCAGCGCCTCAACGCTTTTATGAGCTTTCTGGGACTTTAATCCCATGGTTCACTGTAAGCGGCGTGATCATGACGATCATCGGTTTGATCATTGGTCTGGGCATTGCCCCAACCGATCATCAACAAGGTAACTCCTATCGCATTATTTTTATTCATGTGCCAGCCGCCTGGATGTCAATGTTGATCTATGTGGTGATGGCATTTTGGGCCGCTATTGGTTTGATCTTTAATGCCCGTTTAGCTAGCATGTTGGCGCTATCGCTTGCGCCAACCGGTGCAATCATGACCTTTATCGCTTTATGGACGGGCGCGGTATGGGGTAAGCCAACTTGGGGGACATGGTGGGTTTGGGATGCGCGACTCACCTCTGAACTCGTTTTACTGTTTTTATATTTTGGATTTTTATCTCTCCATGCCTCGATCGACGATGTCCGTAAGGCAGATCGAAGTGCGGCCTTATTGGCAATTGTTGGGGTCATTAATGTGCCAATTATTTATTTTTCAGTGAAATGGTGGAACACCCTTCATCAAGGTGCCTCGATTAGTTTGACCAAGGCACCAACGATGGCGACACAAATGCTAAGCGGTATGCTGATCATGGTTTTTGCTTTTTGGATGTATTCGATTGCAGTAGCCCTGTATCGCTGTCGCACCCTCATCCTGGAACGTGAACGTCATACCACTTGGGTTAGGGAGACTGTCTAATGTTTTACTGGTCCAATTTCTCTGATTTCTTGAACATGGGTGGCTATGCCCTTTATGTTTGGGGGTCTTATCTTGTGACGGTTTTGGTCCTTATGATCGAGGTTAAGGCTAAGAAGCAGAAATCGAGCCCTCAGAAAAACCCTAATCTCTGAATTCAACGAGACTCCTAAAAATTAGGCAAAATACGAGGTTATGAAACCCCGTACTAAACGCGGTCTTGCGATCGCAGGTGGTCTAGCCTCTTTAGGTATTGCAGCCTATTTAGTCTTGCAAACCTTTCAAAGTAATTTAGTTTTCTTTTTTAGCCCCTCCCAAGTGATGGCCAATGAGGCGCCCAAAAATAAGCCCTTTCGTATTGGCGGCCTGGTCAAAGAGGGGAGTATTCAACGTGATCCTGGCGGACTTAAGGTTTCATTCATCGTGACCGATACCGCTCATGATGTACCGGTTCAATATGAAGGTCTACTTCCAGATCTTTTCAAAGAAGGTAAGGGTGTAGTTGCCCAAGGTCAACTAACGAGTACTGGGATATTTCAAGCGAAGCAAGTGCTGGCCAAACATGATGAAAACTATATGCCGCCAGAAGCTGCTGAAGCTCTTGAAAAGGCAAAGTCAAAACAACCCCAATCTACTCCGACTCTAAAAGAATCTGCAGGAGGTAAAAATTGATTGCTGAAATAGGTCAGTACTCCCTCATACTGGCTTTATTCACGGCACTGATCTTGGCGGTGTTTCCACTTTTGGGAGCACAAACTAATCGCCCGCAACTCAATGCCATTGCTAGACCTGCTTCATGGGGCTTATTTGTTTGGGTAGCAATTTCCTTTGTCTGCCTGACCATTACCTTTATTGATAACGATTTCAGCGTCTTATATGTAGCCCAAAACTCTAATTCCAATCTACCCCTCATCTATCGTATCTGTGCAGTATGGGGCGGTCACGAAGGATCCATTCTTTTGTGGGCACTCATGCTAGCTGGCTGGACTCTAGCGGTCGCTATATTTTCTAAGCATCTACCAGACAAAATGGTTGCCCGAATTTTGGGTGTGATGGGTATTCTGAGTATTGGTGTTTTGCTGTTTACGCTCCTCACCTCAAATCCCTTTGATCGTTTATTTCCACCTGCTCCAGAGGGTCGAGATCTCAACCCCCTACTGCAAGATCCAGGGATGATTATTCATCCGCCATTTTTGTATATGGGCTATGTGGGTTCCGCTGTAGCCTTTGCCTTCGCAATTGCCGCTCTTCTTTCGGGTCGCCTTGATGCCGCATGGGCTCGCTGGTCTCGCCCATGGGTAACCACCGCATGGTGCTTTCTCACGATTGGTATTGCCCTAGGGAGCGCCTGGGCTTATTACGAGCTGGGATGGGGCGGTTGGTGGTTCTGGGATCCCGTTGAAAACGCATCCTTCATGCCATGGTTAGTGGGCACTGCGTTAATCCACTCACTTGCGGTCACTGAAAAAAGGGGTGGCTTTAAGATGTGGACTGCCCTCTTGGCAATCCTTGCCTTCTCGCTATCCTTATTGGGCACATTCCTAGTTCGCTCTGGTGTTATCACCTCGGTTCATGCCTTTGCTACCGACCCAGAGCGGGGAGTCTTTATATTAGGCTTCTTAGCTTTCATTGTCGGCGGTTCTTTACTGCTTTTTGCATGGCGCGCCCCCAAGGCTAATATCGGGGGTAATTTTGAGACTGTTTCACGCGAAGGTATGCTTCTCGTTAACAATGTTTTATTACTGGTTGCGGCTGCAGCTGTCTTATTGGGAACCCTCTACCCTCTCATCTTAGATGCTCTCAATCTGGGCAAAATCTCTGTGGGTGAGCCTTACTTTGAAGCTGTATTTGTGCCCCTGATGACCCCCGCCCTCTTCTTAATGGGCGTTGGCCCAATTGCGCGTTGGCGTCAATCACCTCCGATTGAACTTGCACTTAAATTGAAGTGGGCTCTTGCTGTCAGCGCAATTACAGCGGTGATTGCCCCCCTTCTTCTTCGCTCATGGACGCCGATGATTGGTTTTGGGTTCTTGGTATCGGCATGGATTATTAGTTCGGGTGTCACACAAGTGATTGATCGGGCACGCATTAATCCAAGTAGAAGCTGGTGGCAAAATTTACGAATTCAGCCGGCTGGCTATTACGGCATGCTATTGGCTCATTTTGGTGTCGCCATTTTTATTATTGGCGTTACTGCAGTGCGTGGTTTTGAAACTGAACAAGATGTAAGGATGCAAATTGGTGGCGTCTCTCAATCAGGCGGTTACGACTTCAAAATGGTTTCCTTAAAAACAGTTCAAGGTCCCAATTACGCAGCCGTACAGGGTCACTTTGATGTCAGCAAAAACGGCAAGCCAGTAACTAGCCTCTTCCCAGAAAAGCGTATCTATACAGCAAGCCAAATGCCGATGACTGAGGCTGCCATTGACTCTGGCTTAACCCGCGACTTGTACGTCTCTCTAGGTGAGCCCATTAATGAAAACGAATGGAGTGTGCGCATCTATCACAAGCCCTTTGTGGATTGGATCTGGGGCGGCTGTTTCCTGATGGCCCTCGGCGGCTTCCTAGCAATTACCGATCGCCGCTATCGCAAGAAAGAGGTTTGAGTTGAAGCGCTATCTCATCCCACTAGCTGTCTTTTTAGTGCTACTAGTGTTTCTGGCGATTGGGCTGCAACTCAAACCACGTGAAGTACCATCGCCATTCATTGGCAAACCAGCGCCAAATTTCGCTCTTCCCATTTTAGGAAAGGAACAAAGCACTTTCTCTCCGGAACAAATGAAGGGTCAAGTTTGGATTTTGAATGTCTGGGCGTCCTGGTGCGTAGCCTGTCGCGAGGAGCATCCTTTATTAGTCGATTTTGCAAAATCACAAAGTACCCCGCTGATTGGTTTGGATTACAAAGATAAACCTGACGCTGCTAAAGCATGGTTAAAGAAGTTTGGCGATCCTTATCAGTTATCGATCTCCGATCTTAGTGGTCAGGTGGGTATCGATTACGGCGTCTATGGAGTGCCAGAAACCTTTGTCATCGACCGATCTGGGATTATTCGGCATAAACATATTGGTCCCTTAACGAAGGAAGCAGTCGAGCAGAAAATTATTCCTCTGATTGCAAAGTTGCAGCAATGAAATCTGCTCGCCAACTCAGTCTCAGCGCTCTGATCGTATTGATGAGCATTAGTGCTGGAGTTCTGGCACAAGCCAATAGCTCGCCTACTAATGCAGGCTCTAGCTCATCGCCAACAGCACCACCCATCGCCAGCGATCCCATACTTGAAAAGAAAGTACTAGAGCTCTCTAATGAGTTACGTTGTCTTGTTTGCCAAAATCAAACGATTGCCGACTCCAATGCTGATTTAGCAGTAGACCTTAAAAATCAAGTACGCAAGCAATTGAGCGAGGGTCGCTCTAAAGAAGAAATCCTTAAATACATGACCGAGCGTTATGGCGATTTTGTGTTGTATAAACCGCCCTTTAATGCAGCTACCATCATGCTATGGGTGGGTCCATTTTTATTAATGCTGCTAGGGCTCTTTTTCTTAATACGTCAAATTAAACAACGTCGCCAAGATCTCCTAGCCGAATCTTTTTCGCCAGAGGATATTGAACGTGCCCGACAATTATTAGATCGCAAGGCTGGAAATAAGTCATGACCACTTTTATCATCATCGCCCTTCTCATGACTGTCATCGCGGTTTTAATGATTGTGTTGCCATTTCGAAGAAAGAAACTCGATCTCCAAAAAATCAGTCTTGAGCAAGATGAAAATATCGCCATTCTTCGCAATCAACTCAGACAGTTTGAGCTTGACTTTAAAGAGGGACGAATCGGCCAAGAGCAATTGGATGAAGCGCGTTTGGATGTGGAGAAACGACTCTTACAAGAGGAGGGTGCGATTGCTGCAGACCAAATGGATCTTAAAGCTGTTAATCAACACGGTGGCAAGAAATGGCCAACGATTTGGATTGCTTCTGGCCTGCCTATTTGTGCAATCGCTCTTTACCTCTTGGTGGGCTCCCCACTCGCTCTTTACTTACCAGAGGCAAATCAAGGTCAACCCCAACTAAGCCAAAAAGATATTGAGGGAATGGTTGAGCGCCTCGCTGAAAAGCTGCAGAAAGATCCCAATAATGCCGAAGGTTGGCAAATGTTAGGTCGATCCTATGCCGCCTTACAAAAAATGCCCGAGGCTCTTGATGCCTATAAAAAAGCATTGGCTCTCAATCCGAATAGTGCCCAACTAATGGTTGATTACGCGGATCTGCTTGCGTTTCAGAATAAGAGCATTCGGGGTGAGCCGATGCGGCTCATTCAAAAAGCATTACAAATTGAGCCAAATAATCTCAAAGCACTTGCTCTAGCGGGTACCGCTTATTTTGAGTTGGGCGACTTTAAGAGGGCTGAGGAGTATTGGACTAAAGCGAAGAACTTAGTTCCAGCTGATAGTGAATTTGCTCGAGGTATGACAGAAAACATTGCTGCCGCCAAGGCAGAAGCAATGAATCCTTCTAAGAAATAAGCTGATCTTAAGCTAGCACTAAAACAGGTAGCGTGCTGTGCACAATGACCGCGTGGGTCTCGCTGCCCAAAAGCATTCCTTTTAAGCCCGTATTTTTATGAGACGCCATGACGATGACATCCCCCTTGGCTTTTTTGGCTGCCTCAATAATGCCTTCAAATAAATTGACATTAAATACGTGGCGAACATCAACTGTTAGCCCGTTGCCTATTTTTTCAATCGATTTCTTTAGAATTTTCTTGGCAAACGATTCGCATGCTTTTTTGTGCTGAGCATCAGAGAAAGGCACCCCCATCGTACTATCTGCATAGGCAATCGGGGGCAATGGGTCTGACACATATACCAAAGTAATCTTAGCTCCATTTGCTTTAGCCAATTGCGCAACTTTTTTTAAGGACTTGAAACTAAGGTCGCTGCCATCAATTGGCACAATAAGGTTTTTAAACATAGGCCGCCCTTCATCAATAGTTTTAAGGATTTATACTTATAAGAACATACTAAGTCGTATTAGCCCAAAAAGGGAAGGCTTCTGACCAAAATGCTCAAGTATTTAGTCCCCTATTGTTCGTTCTTAATTTGCTTATTAGTCATTGATCTTATTTGGTTATTAAGTATTGCTAAGAACCTCTATCGCTCAGAAATGGGCGCACTCATGGCGACAAATCCCAATCTTTTAGCTGCTTTTGGCTTTTATCTTCTCTATGCCTTGGGAGCAACGATCTTTGTCATTTCTCCGGCTATCCAAAAGCAAGCCTGGCTCGACGCTTTACTCTATGGCGCTCTATTTGGACTCTTTTGCTACATGACCTATAACTTAACGAATCTAGCAGTCATCCGTGATTTTCCAAGCAAGCTAGCTTTAGTAGATATTGTTTGGGGAAGTATTTTGACTGCATCCTGCTCTGTTCTGGCTTATCACGTGAGTCAATACTCAGAAAGATGGTTTAAGGCTTAACGAGAGAGGCTTAGTGCACCCAGCCCTTACGACGCTCGTACATCACAAACAGAACTCCCCAAATCACAATCGAGGCATATGCCCAGATCCATGAAATCCGATCGGATTGTGAGCCAGTTAAATCAAGCACAAAGCCAAAAATAGCAGGCCCTAGTAGACCTCCTCCAAAGCCCATTAGAGAATGCAGCCCCATGGCCGCTCCCTTAATCTTTTCGTCGGCACTAGTCACTAAACCAGCGGTTAAGGTCGCTGAATCAGCCATGATAAAAATAGCATGGCCCACTGCTAGAGCCAAAATAAGCCAACTGGCGTGCCCCATCGCGTATGCCAAACTGACCCCAAAAATTGCGCTGGTGATCATCACAATACAAACCCACTTCTGACGACCTATCTTTAGAGCCACCTCATTCCCCAAAATAGATGCAGGTACACCAAAAAAATTAATCACACCAGCAAGAGTTGTAGCCGCCAGAAAAAATTGCTCTCCCGATAACTGTGTACTCAGAATAAAAAAAGCTACCAGCCAACTACGTGAGGCAAACAACTCGAGGGAGTGAACGGTATACCCCAGAATAAAACCAGATGCATTTCGATTTTCCAATACCTGTTTCCACTTGGCGATTGGAAAAATATCGCGCCAATTAATTTGAATACCTTGTTGCCAATGATCATGCCTCATTGGTCTTACCAGGAAGTAAACAATAAAAAAGGAAATGCTGGGTCCCAAGGCAACCCAACGATAGACATGATGCCAATCTCCTAAATTAAGGACCCATCCCGAAACCACATAAGATAGGCCAGTCCCTACCCCGAAGAAGGCGGTATAAAAAGAAATATGCCGTGTAATCTTGCCCTGAGTGAGGCGATCCGACAGAATCTTTAAACCAGGCATATACGTGGCTGCTAGACCCGCGCCATTAATGGCCATACAAAGGCATGCGCTATAAAAATCATTTGCCCAAAAGCCCATACCAAATAATCCACCAATCGCCAAGGAGCTACCCAACAAATAAATGCGGCGTGCATCCATTTGATCGGTAAGGGCGGTCGCAAAGGGTACCAACAGGATATAACCCACAAAAAATGAGCTGGCGATCAGACCCGACTGAAAATTAGTCAAAGCCCATTGCTCTTGTAAGGTGGTCAAGGTGACCGGGTATGCTGCAAATCCTAGTAAGGCCCCAATCTGTGCCAAGAGCATCAGCGGTGTATTGCCTTTCAAAATGCTCATTGCTTGTCTTTATTGATCTTGGCGGTGTGGCGGCTCCTGAAAGCCATTACGACGGAAGGTAACCACCAAGGTATCGCGATGGCCATGCGCAGATACAGGCTGAATCGGCGTGGTCTCATGAATCATCTTGGCGTCATTCAACAATAATGCGCTCCAAGACTCTTGCAGGGTAAAGCGTAGGCCTACGGAACCCTGGGCCTCAAAAATACGGGTTTCACCACCCTTGACCCCAACCCGGTCAACCAATATGACCGCCACGAAATCAACTCCATCTCGATGAGCACCCTCTGGAGTAGGACGTCCAATACCATCGCTGGTATCAATTCGGAAGGGATGAACCTCGATAAACCAGGTAGATGATGGCGTAATATTTGAAAGTAATTGGGTTATCCGAATAATCAGTTGTTGCCAATTCTGGTTATTGATCAACTCCGCTTGTAAAGGTTCGAACCAGCGCTCAATTCCACCGTGTAAGGCGTTGTAATCCAAAGACTGCCAGTGGGCACGATGCGGCACTAACTCCAACACCGAATCCCGAAGGGTGTAACTGGCATGCCTACGAAACCGATAGCGCCCCCCATCTTTTAAGTAAGGATCACGCGGTAAATTATTCCAATATGACTTAAGAGTATTGAGTTGATCCAAGGAAAGAGCAGCTTGTTTAGCAAGCGCATCGGGTGATAAAACAGCATACCCCCGATCCTGCAAAAAAGAATGTGCTTGCTCAAGTGGTGTGAACGGAGGAAGTAGCATTGATCTTTAAGTATTACGTATTTATTTTAGTTTCTCGATTTGATGACGCACTAATTCCACATGTGACTTTAGATCATAAATCTCTTTTGTCTGCAAAAGAGAAACCTTTTGCTGCTCAATCCGCTTTTCCAGATGAAGTAGCTCCGCATGCAAAGCAGAGTAATTACCGGTAGCATTTGATCTCTTTTCAATATCTTTTAAAACCCGATACAGTCTGGATAACTTGATCTTAAGGCTAAAGTTAATTACAGCGGGCAAATAGGTAAAGATGGGTAATAGAATAATTAATAATGGGATGAGTATTTTGATAAATCGCTCAACCCAGACCGCGCCCCAAAATGGTAAATGCCGATAGAAAAAAGATGGGCCATCGCGTAAAAAGATTTCTGCATCCATGTCCATCGGAAAATCTAAGCCCTTGCTGGATGGAAACTGTCCGGGTTTTTGTAGTCGAGAGTAATTGCCCAAAATATCATACGAAGTACCCAACAATAAACTGACTGTAGCGGGATTAATATCATTTCGCGCGACCAGGGTTGCCGTAGAGGCAATCGCGTTCATATCCTGTTTCGGTTGATCATGTGCAATGCTAATGATTCCCCTGGGGATATCAATGCGATTTAAATAAGGTAAGACGCGTGTATACGCTTCAGCTTGATCAAAATTCATTAAACGAATACCTGGAATTTGATAAAACCTCCTCAAAATCGGCGCCTCACCTGCCGCCACAATAAAGGCTACATCCAAATCTCCTTTTTGCAGTTTCTCAATTGCCTCATCAGGCTTTAACTTCTCTGGCTTGACCAGCTCCATATTGAGCTCATTGAGATTCAAAACTGCATCTGCTAGAACTTGTGTGCCACTACCGTCATTACCAATCGATATTCGCTTTCCTTGGAGTTGGCTCAACTGCGTTAACGATCCACCTTCTTTTGTAAAAGCAGCTTGTCGATACCAGACCCATAGGGGCTCATAGAAAATACCTGCGAGGGATACAAGTTGAGGATATTTTGTAGGATCGCCCACCCCACTTTGCACAATAGCCAAATTAACACCTGAGTTGGGATCGTTGATCAAAGCTAAGTTATCAATACTGCCTCCAGTATTGCGGATTTGCAGAGTAATGTTCTCTTTGGCTAACTCTGTTTTTAAACGGTGCGCAAACTGACTATATAGACCATCAGGAAATCCAGTGGCAATTGTTAGGGTCTTGGGGGGTTGGGGCAAGACCAACCAAATACTGGCAAATAGTGCTGAGATCAGGCCTATCAATACAGAGACCAAGACGGCCGGTCGCGAGGCTAACTGATACAAAAGGTTCATGGCTTTATCATTGTATTTTTAACAATTATGCCCTGATTAATTAAACCACTATGAACTCAAATCCATTACGCGTTGCCCTCATCACCGGAGCTGGAACTGGAATTGGCAAAGCTGCTGCAAAAGCACTTTTAGCTGACGGCTTTTGTATTGTGCTAACGGGCCGCAAGATGGAGCGTCTAACGAAGGCTATTGAAGAAATCGGGGGGAATCATGAGAATTGCCTAGCCGTTTCTTGCGATATTGGGAAGCCAGAAGAGGTCAAGGCTCTTTTTACTGCCCTAAAGAACAAATTCGGGCGTATTGATGTGCTCTTTAATAATGCAGGAACTGGAGCACCAGCTATTCCGATGGATGAACTGACGTATGAGCAATGGATGACTGTGGTGAACAGTAATTTATGCGGTGCATTCTTATGCTCCCAAGAGGCAATGCGTATGATGAAAGCACAATCTCCACAAGGAGGCCGTATCATCAACAACGGCTCAATCTCTGCGCATGCACCCCGCCCCAATACTGCACCCTATACATCTACCAAACATGCAATTACAGGGCTTACTAAATCGATTGCGCTTGATGGTCGCCCATTTAATATTAACTGTGGCCAAATCGATATTGGTAATGCAGCCACTGAAATGACCGAGCGAATGGCCAATGGCATTATGCAGGCGGATGGCTCCATCAAAGTGGAGCCACGAATGGATGTCGATCATGTAGGACAGGCGGTCTTGCACATGGCAAAGTTACCGCCCGAGAGCAATGTCCTATTTATGACCATTATGGCCAGCAAGATGCCATTTGTTGGTCGCGGTTAATCAATAGAACTGATAAGCCAACCCAAGCTCAAAATTACGCTCCGCTCCGGGGAATATTCCGTCGGGGCTTCGGCCTGAGATAAATTTCTTATCAAAAAGATTACGAACAACACCAAATAATTTGAGATCTTTTCTGGGGCTATAAACAACGCTCCAATTCACCGTGGTGTATGACGGAATCAAGCCTTTAGTTCCATCATTGCTTTCTGCCACAGTATTGGCACTATCCGCATACTGACTGGACACATGATAAGCATTCAAGAAGCTTTTGAGCCCATCCTTGCTGTAGTTCAATCCAAAATTTCCTGTTAACTTTGGAGTGTAAGGAATTCGATTTCCAATTGGGCCGAGTCCTCCACCCTTAAATTCAGCAACCGGAATATAAGTAGCATTTGCAAGTAAGCTCCAGGCTGATGTGATGGCGTATCCCAATGCACCTTCTGCTCCCTGATGCAAAGATTGACCTCCGTTCGTCTTGCTAATACCAGCTGAGAGAGCTTGATTCACAATCTGATTACTAAAATCCATCCTAAACACAGCAGCCTCATAAGTCCACACATTAGCTTTACCGCGAAGTCCAATCTCGAAGTTCATTGAGCGCTCCGCATCCAACTGCTGATCAACACCATCACCACTAATCGCCGCAGAAACCATCGCAGGAGCAAATCCCTTATAAACGCTCGAATAGAGCTGCAGTTCAGGCATTGGCTGCCAAGTAGCTCCGATTCCAGGGACAATCTCTGTGTTGTGGACCTCACCACTTGCCCCATTGATGGCATTTTTACGGGTCTGTTGATACGATTCAACCCGAACCCCAGGAGTTACCGCAAATTGATCAGAGAATAAAAAGCGGTTTTGCATATACAGGGCCATTGCCTTGGCATCATTATTATCATGACCAGTGGTTATACCGGTTCGAGCTCTTGGTCCTGCGTTTGATCGGTCTGTTTTATTACTCATCCTTTCAGAATGAAGGCGTACACCAATCTCTGACTCATTTTTAATGCCAAAAGCTTGGTAATGAACAAATAGCCGTGAATCAACTCCAAGCATATCAAAGTTACGATTACGGCCGGTCACGCAATATGCTGTGCCCCCACATTCAACAAATGATGTTCCTTGCCTAGTCTTTGATGCCACGTCCCTGCGCCAGAAATTACGCTCTAACTGACTCCAATAGAGTAGTGTTTTGAGCTTAATATCACTATTAATTTCAAGATCGTGGTTTATATCAAAAGAAGTACGATGGCTTAAAAACTGGTCATCAGGTGCCGGGTTTTTAGTGGGGGTTTGAGCAAATTCATCTGGTCTTAGGCCAACATACGATGTATTAATTTCATTTTCATAGCGCGTTAACTTAATACCCAACCATTGGTTTTGCCCAATTGCCATTCCTCCCTTCACCAAAATATCATTCATACGATAGCCGTTGTTTCGAAAACCATCTGCCTCTGATGTTATTAAATTAATGCCTCCACCCATGCTGTTTTGTTCAGATGACGCTCCTGCTTCCAGTTCAAGCAATTTATACCCATGAGATCCAAGTTTTCCCTTAACAGTCCCATTCTTTAGGGGCGTTTTGCTCTGATAGTTAATCACTCCTCCAATCGTATTGGGTCCATATCTAAGACCTGTTGCACCCTTTAAAACCTCAATACTCGAAATACGCTCAACTGGTGGGCTATAGTAACTAGCGTTAGATAGAAAGAGGCTGGGTTGAATGGGTGCGCCATCCTCTAGGATCAATACTTTAGTGCTTCGATTGGGGCTTAAGCCACGAATCCCAATATTAGGAATGGCGCCATAACCCTCCTCATCTCGAGCATTAACACCAGGGACGATTTTTAAGGCGTCCTGAAGAGAGGCTGGCTGAATCATTTCCATCTCCTCCGCACTAATGAAATCGATTGCACCGGGAATGGCTGATGCGCCGCCCTCCTCGACATCAACGACATTAATCCTCGGAATCTCGACCTCCCTTGCGACTAGAGGTGAGCTAATACAGCCTAGCGCACTAATTAGTAAAGGTATAGAAAGATAGCTCTTCTTTTTTAAAAAAATACTGCCAACTTGATTGCAAGTTTTCATGCACACGCTCCAATAGTTGAAATAAAAATTGGCTGGCTATGTGCATAAAATGCTGTGGCTGGCTATTTGTTGAAAAAGTTAATTATTTGGTCAGAACAAGTTTCCCTAATTTAGTAATACGTAATTGATATACAAGCCCTTCATGCTCAATATGTAGACACTTAGATTGTCCTAATAAAAGCAAACTTGATATCTGCCGAACTGCATTGACTGGCACAGTAGAAAATTGATCGCCTCCTCTATGCCCGCTCCCTAATAAAAATTGATTGGTCATTCGCGTGCCAACCGAAAGCGGATGGGTATTCGATAACATCTAAACCCTGAACGTTGTAAACGACTCTTCAATATTTCCTTCCAATAAATAACTGCATTTAATGCAGACTGGTCTAAGCGTTGATAGCCTGAGCTTTTATCAATTGTCACAGTACTCGTTTTTCCATCCTTATGAATACATCCTTTTATCAAAACATCACCCTGCTCTCTTAATCGCCTGCTGAATAGCGGGTAATGTGGTTTTGGTAAATCACTCATTTCTTCAATCTGAATATCGCGCTCAATCAATTCCGTTATGGCGTCATCCCCGGAGGAGGTCATTGGAGCTTGAAAGCCATCGAAAGCTAAGGCACCACTCTCAGAAAATGACGTTCTTTCGATTGGCGGTTTACTTTCCAGAAAAGCTTTTTTCATTATTTGTTGCTGTTGTCCAGTAATACTTACTTGAATGGAATCTTTTTCTGACGGTTGGATATCAATTTCGCTGGAATACAGTACCCAGGAAATAAAACTCGCGTGTACGGTAATCACAAAAAGAACAACAAGTCCCGGAGATCCCCGAAGCCCCATACGAGCATTTCAATTCAATTACTTATAGCCGACCTTATCCAAGATTCGTTGGGCAGCCACCTGATTACGGCCAATCGCAGCCACCGAAACTTTTTCGACTTCAAATGGGCCTAAAGCCTTTAAAGCTGAGTTATCCACCTTTACGGAAGGAACAGCCGGCCACTCATTATTACCATCTGCCAAATAGATTTGTGCAGCATCACTAGCTAAGTACTCTAGAAATTGAATGGCTGCCTTTGGATTGGGTGCATTTTTAGCGACACCGCCACCGGATATATTGATATGCACACCGCCTGATTTTTGATTAGGCCACAAATGTCCAATCTTGGCGATAACCGCCATATCTTCTGGCTTCGTTGAGCGCATTAAACGTGCCAAGTAATAGGTATTGGTTAAGGCTACTCCACACTCACCGGAAGCAACTGCTTTGATTTGGTCGGTATCGCCACCCTTAGGCGAACGTGCCATATTTGTCACCATTGCCCTAGCCCATTGCTCCGTAGCCACCGAGCCATCGCGTTCAATCAGTGCGCCTACTAAAGATAGCATGTAAGGATGCGACCCCGAGCGCGTACAGACCTTGCCTTTATTAACTGGATCAGCAAGCTTTTCATAGGTATTGACGTTTTGAGGGTTAACACTTGCCTTGTTGTAGACAATAATTCGGGCGCGTGTTGAAAACCCAAACCATGTTGTGCCATCTGCATCTGCTTTGGCGCGCAAGTTTGATGGGATACGTTCATCCAGATACTTCGATTGAATAGGCTTAAAGTAGCCATTCACTTGAGCACGCCAAAGTCGCGCAGCATCTACCAGCAAGATCACATCAGCAGGACTTCTTGAACCCTCGCTATTTAATCGCTCCAATAATGCGTTGTCATCTGCTTCAATACGATTAATTTTGATTCCAGTTGCTTTGGTGAAATTAGCATACAAGGCTTCATCAGTTTGATAGTGACGCGCAGAGTATAGATTGAGTTCTTTGTTAGTTTCTGCGGCGTGGGCGCTAATTAAAGCAGTCAATGGAAATGTACTAGCCAAAACAATTACTACTGCCTTTCCGTATAAACGGGTCAATTTCGATACCATCCAACCATTCCTTATTGATTCAAACTGTAGGCATCATCCTAGCACAAATGAGAATGATTATCAATAATATTGATGGTATTGGGGGCTCTTGTTGTAGGCTACTAGCGCTCTCTTGAAATTGCTCGTGAGAGCAAGATCACTGGTAAAAGGCCGACCAAAACAATACTTAATGCCGGTAAAGCCAACTCCGATAAGCGCTCATCGGCAGCCAGTTGATAGGTGGCCACGGCCAAGGTATCGAGATTAAAGGGTCGCAATAATAAAGTGGCTGGCAATTCTTTCATTACATCGACAAATACAAAAAGTAGAGCTGTTAGCACGCTTCGGCGTAGTAAAGGCAAATGAATTCGCCGAATCATTTCCCAAGGCTTTGCCCCTAATAGTGCGGCTGTGCCATCCATTGCGGGAGTAATGCGTGTTAATCCAGTCTCAATACTTTGCAATCCAGAAGATAAAAAGCGGATCAGATAGGCATAGACTAAGACAACAACACTTGCCGACATAAACCATGCAAGATCAAAATATCCCAGTAATGACAAAATACCAACACCTAATACTGCTCCAGGTAATGCATATCCAACTGTGAGAAGACGATTAATCACCCGCAATGTGTTGCTTTGGCTCAAACGAGCAGCGTAGGCAAGAAATACAGCACAAATTACTGCCAAGATAGCGGTGAGCGTAGATAGCCCCAAAGAATTCTTTAACCATGAGAAGTAGCGAGGATCTAGATTAAAGCCTTCGCTAATCAAGAGCCGTAACAATACTATTATTGGTAATACAAATGCCAGGAATAAGGTGAGCCCGCAAAAAGAGGATGCATAAAATGCATGCGAGCCATGCAGACGCTTTGGCAATGGTGGGCGCGTATTAGTCGTGCTGAGAGCGTAACGTTGTCGCTTCCGGTTATGCTGCTCCCAATAGAATACTAAAAGCACAAATGCTAATAACATCAATGATAAGTGCACCGCGGCGATTCGATCTCCGAAGGATAGCCA
Source organism: Burkholderiaceae bacterium (assembly GCA_027486235.1). GTDB lineage: Bacteria > Pseudomonadota > Gammaproteobacteria > Burkholderiales > Burkholderiaceae > Polynucleobacter > Polynucleobacter hoetzingerianus. The sequence continues at coordinate 22,721 of JAIXPN010000021.1, read as the reverse complement.
TGCTTTGAATATCCCTGTCGCAAAAGTTTGTAAGCCAAAGTAAGATACCGCACCAAAATCGGCTAAGACCTCCATAAGTGCCAAGGCAATTCCAGTAAAGATCGCTGGACGCGTCATTGGCAAGACCAAACGTACAAAAGCCTCAATACTGCTGTAGCCTAAGGTTTCTGCTGCTTCCATCAAGCGAGCACTGCGATCCAAAAAAGAAGTGCGTGCTACTAAGTAGACATAAGGAAATAAACACAAGGAAAAGGTCCAAATCGCCCCTCCTAAAGAACGCGGATCAGGTAAAGCAGCAGTGATTCCGAAACCATCGCGCAGCAGAGTTTGCAAGGGCCCTGCAAACTGCAAGAAGTCGACAAAGAGATACGCCATGACATAAGTGGGGACCGCTAGGGGCAAAATGAGTGCCCACTCATATATTTTCTTACCTGGAAATTGGTAATTTGCAATCAACCATGCATTACCAACCCCAAGAATAAAAACACCAATTGCAACACCCAGAACTAATAAAAGTGTAGTGATGACATAGTCATTGAGCACATAGCTCCAGAGATGAGCAAGGGTACCCTCTTGACTCACCCCCAACTCAGCCGGCAATGTGGGTTGCCCCGTTCCCAAAAAAATGGGTAATAGCAAGCCAATCATTGGCATTGCCAAGAGCAGGGATAAAAGAATCGCGAGAGGGCGCATTACATTAAGATTCTGTGAGGGTCTTGTCTGCTATTTGTACAGTTTTTAGGAATTTAAGCAATTCAGTGAGAAAATTATAGGGATGAATTCCAATCCAACCCTACTTTCGCTGGAAAATATTGCCATTACCTTTCCTAGGCAAGATGGTTCAGGCACCTTAGAAATTGTGAAGGACTTGAGTTTTAGCCTGCCGCAAGATGATATTGCCTGCTTACTAGGTCCCTCTGGCTGCGGGAAATCAACCGTTTTGCGCGCGATTTGTGGGTTCGAGCCCTTACAAGCTGGGGAGATCAAGATTCATGGCAAAACCGTCAGCTCAACGCGTATTCGAATTCCCCCTGCTGATCGTAAGGTCGGTATGGTTTTTCAAGACTTTGCTTTGTTTCCCCATCTCACTGTTCTTGAGAACGTGATATTTGGTTTGCGCGAAGGACCAATCGCTGATCGAAAGAAAATTGGCATGCAATGGTTAGAGCGTGTCTCATTGCAAGACAAAGCCAATGCCTATCCTCATGAACTTTCGGGAGGTCAACAGCAGCGTGTCGCCCTCGCCCGGGCTATGGCACCAGAACCCGATTTAATTCTTCTTGACGAGCCCTTCTCTAATTTAGATATTGATCTACGTGAACGACTTGCCAGTGAGATGCGCGATATTCTGAAAGCAAATCATGTCACCGCTCTTCTCGTTACCCACGATCAATTTGAAGCCTTTGCCATTGCCGATCATATTGGTGTCATGAATAATGGCAAGATCGTGCAATGGGATAGCCCATACGATCTTTATCACAAGCCAATTGATCGTTACGTCGCTGAGTTTATTGGTCGCGGGGTGTTTATTCAGGGACAAACTCAAGTAGGTGGCGCCGTTACGATTGAACTAGGCCAACTTCAATTAGATGATGGTGAGCGTATTCCTCCTGGTAAACAGATTGATGTGCTCTTACGGGCCGATGATATCCAGCATGATGATGAGAGCCCAATGCAAGCTGAAGTAGTCAGAAAAGCCTTCAGGGGAGCAGACTTTTTATACACCCTCAAGCTGAAATCGGGGCAAGAGATTTTTGCTTTTGTACCCAGTCACCATAATCACGCCATTGGGGAAAAGATCGGAATTCGCTTAGGCGCTGATCACGTGGTGACGTTCACCAGTTGATGGTTAATTCCTTATTCAGCGGGAGCTGAACTCAGAGTTGATTTATTGCCAATGGATAACAGTATGGCAATCCCAATTAACACAACAGCGATACCGCCAAGCTGCAAGGCGCTCACTTTTTCATCCAAGAAATACCAACCCAGAAATGCGGTGCCAACCGGGCCAATCGTACCAGCTTGAGCAGTCATGCTCGAGCCAATTCGATTAACAGCCATCATGATGCAAACCATTGGTATGAATGTACAAAACAATGCATTAATCCAAGCCAGCTGATAAACGGTGGAGCTTTGCAAAAATAATTGATCAATATCTAAAACAAGTGACTGTAGACAAGCTGCGACGGTAGCTGAGGCACTTGCCAGTGCAACCAAACGAATACTTCCCACACGCCCCACCAACTCGCCAGCAAAGATTAAATAGACTGAGTACACCACGGCTGCCAAAAAGACTAAAGTACTTCCCAGCACCACAGCGCCACCGCCGTTTAATTCAATATCGTGAACAAATACCAGCACAATCCCGATATAAGCAACAGCCATCGCCCAGTATTGGCGACGATCAATTTCTTTCTTGAGGAGAAATTTAGACAAGACCAAAACAATTGCGGGGGTTAAATACAAGATCACCCTCTCCAGTCCAGCAGATATGTACTGCAGGCCTAAAAAATCGAGATAAGCAGATAGGAAATAACCTAAAAGACCGATAGCACAAACCTTCACAACATCTTTTCGAATCAATGGCTGTAATGAGGTATTACGCTGACTCCACCAGACTGCGAACCAAAAGATCGGTAGAGAGAAAACCATGCGTAGAGTAAGCACCACATCTGCAGTAGCACCATACTGATAGGAAAATTTGACCACAATGGCTTTAGCAGCAAAGAGCAGCGCCCCTAAACTTGCTAAAGCGATTGATATGACAAAGGAGGATTGCACCTAAATAGCTAGCCTTGAGTCAATAGTCAAAATAAATCTCACGCTATAGATGGTGGGCCCACCAGGACTTGAACCTGGGACCAAAGGATTATGAGTCCTCTGCTCTAACCAACTGAGCTATGGGCCCTAAGATCGAATCAATCTTCCTCAAGGAAGGTTTTGAGCTTATCGCTTCGACTTGGGTGACGCATCTTACGCAAGGCTTTTGCTTCAATTTGACGAATTCGCTCACGCGTTACATCAAACTGTTTGCCGACTTCTTCCAAAGTATGATCTGTGCTCATTTCCACACCAAAACGCATACGGAGTACTTTTGCCTCGCGCGGTGTTAATGAGTCAAGCACATCCTTCACGACGTCTCGCATCGAGTCATGAAGAGCAGCATCGGCTGGAGCCAGGGTATTCGAGTCTTCAATGAAGTCGCCCAGATGCGAGTCTTCATCATCACCGATTGGGGTCTCCATTGAGATGGGCTCTTTTGCGATCTTCATAATCTTCCGAATCTTGTCTTCCGGAATTTCCATCTTCTGCGCTAGGGTTGCCGCATCAGGTTCATGACCAGTCTCTTGCAAAATCTGGCGGCTAATACGATTCATCTTATTGATGGTCTCGATCATATGCACTGGAATACGAATAGTTCGCGCTTGATCAGCAATCGAACGGGTAATAGCTTGACGAATCCACCAAGTTGCATACGTTGAGAACTTATAACCACGACGGTATTCAAACTTATCAACCGCCTTCATCAGACCAATATTGCCTTCTTGAATCAAATCTAAGAACTGCAAGCCACGGTTGGTGTACTTCTTCGCAATCGAAATCACTAAACGCAAGTTTGCGACAGTCATTTCACGCTTTGCTTCCCGAGCACGCTTCTCACCAGCAATCATTTGCTTATTGACTTCTTTCAGCTCATTCAGCGGTAACACTACTTTTGTCTGAATATCAATGAGCTTTTGTTGCAGTTCTTGAATCGCAGGAACATTACGTTCTAATAAGGCACTGTAGGGCTTTGGATCCTTCAAGAGATTGCTGGTCCAACGTAAGTTCATCGACATCTTTGGAAAAGCTTGCAATACTTCGCCGCGAGGTACGCCAATCTTATCAACCAAGATACTTACAATCCCGCGCTCTAATTTCCAAACATCATCGACCTGGGAACGCATGGTGTCGCATAACTTTTCAACGCTCTTGGCGGTTAAACGAAAACCAAGGAGCTCATTACGAATCGCATCCTGTGCTTTGAGGTAGCCAGGAGAGTTATAACCATCACGGTCATGAGCACGACGCATCTTGTCAAACTGAGTCCGAATGACTGCAAACTTTTCTAGCGAGCGCTGCTTTAACTCTTCTAATTGTTTTGCACTCGCTGTACTCGAGCCACCGCCGCCACCTTCTTCATCATCACCCTCATCGCCCTCATCCATCATTTCCAGATCATCAGGCTCCTCGGCTGCCATTGGAATATCTTCCGCATTGGGATCAACCAAACCATCTACAAATTGATCGATCTCCATTTCACCGGAGGCAATCTTATCGACGTTACCCAAAATCTCGGTGATCGTGACTGGGCAAGCGGACAGAGCCATCACCATATCTTTGAGACCCGCCTCAATCTTTTTGGCAATCACAATCTCACCCTCGCGGGTTAAGAGATCGACCGTTCCCATCTCACGCATGTACATACGAACCGGGTCAGTTGTACGTCCAAACTCAGAGTCCACTGTAGAAAGGGCGGCTTCCGCCTCCTCTTCAGCCTCCTCCTCTGATGTAGCAGTTGGGCCATGCTCGTTGAGCAATAAAGTCTCTGCATCAGGCGCCTGCTCATATACCGTAATGCCGATGTCATTTAATAAGCCAATTAAGGTCTCTAATGCGTCGGCATCAGATAACTCGTCAGACATGACGTCATTCATCTCGCCATGGGTCAGATAGCCTTTGGATTTACCCATCTTAATGAGGGTTTTGAGACGTGCGCGACGTAACTCTTGTTGCTCTTCTGTGCCGAGCTGTTGTGCGGCAAACTCTTTAAGTAAGGCTTTTTCTTTTGCCTTACGATCACGTGCTTTTTGACGGTCGGTTCGATTATCTACCCCAGGTTCTCCGGCGACCTCAACCTTTGGTTTGCGACCGCGGGTTTTTTTGATGGGCTGACCGTTCTCGTCTAGCTCAATAGCAGCCTCTTTTGCTTTTAACTTAGCTGCTTTTGCCTCTGCTTTGGCTAGCTCTTTAGCCGCCTTCTCTTCTGCCTTTTTTAGAGCCTTTTCTTGGGCTGCTTTTTTAGCCAATTCTTTGGCACTCAGCTTTGGGGCAGCCTTCACTGACTTAGCAGGGGCTTTGGAAGCCTTTGCTGCTGATTTACTAACTGGTTTTGCGGGAACTTTTTTGCTAAGCGCTTTTGAAGGCTTAGCAATTACTTTGCTCGCAGACTTTGTGGCGGGCTTGGCGGCTTTCTTGGCAACTACTTTCTTAGCTACTACTTTCGTAGATTTAGCTTTGGTAATTGGCTTTGCCTTTTTTGCTACCGGCTTCACCGGAGCTTTCGCCTTGCTAACGGGTTTTGCACTTTTTTTACTTGCGGACACTTTGGGGGCTGGTTTTTTCATTGTCATCTTTGCAATGGATAGATCGTATAAGTTAGTAATTACTTACATTTAGCTCATTTGGTATTGATTTGGCGTCTTTTTGCCGTTTAGTATCAATTTCTACCAAAATGTCTCACGCCATGTAGGTAAGTGGCTGATTCAAATAGTTTTTTCTGGAGTTGCGTATTATACTCGATTCACTAAATTGCAGCCTACAAAAGCATAAAAAATATCAAAGAGGGGCAATTTGGCCAGTACGGCGAGCCCTGGAATTAGCCCTTAACGAGCTTTTCTCCTAACTCACGATACCTGGCAATATCCTCTGGGCTCGCCTCGTTTTTCGCCATTTTTTGGGCAATGTCAGTCATTTCTGCCTTGAGATCGGATCGCTCTAACTTTTGCAACACACCTTCTAAATCTGCTTTTGCACCAGAAAAATCCAAATCAGACCCCAGAATCCGTTGTCGCAAAATTGCATACAAATCCACCAATGGACTACTCGCCAACTGATCTTGAAAAACCGCAAAATAGGAGTTCGGGTTTGACTCACTAAGTTGCAGGGAGTCGCACTGTGAGAGCAAATCGCGCATCAACTCTAAGGCTTTAGCCGAACGTTTCTCAGCAGTGCGCAATGCGAATTGACGTTGCGACTGACTCATCCCCTTGCCAAGCACAGGATACTGAATCAGCAATCGCATGATGTGCTCAGATAAGTCGGTTGGGGCTTTCGGTGGCTCGCTCTGTTTTGTGGCTGAGGACTTTAATTTACCTCCGGTTGGTTTGGACCATTGCCGAACTTTTCCAGGGGTCTGAGTTTGTTGTGCTGCTGAATCTTGTGAAACAGGCTGCCTTACAGAATCAGGATTGAATGAGCTTGAACTTGTACTCGATCGCTTACTCAGCTCGCAAAATTGCTCTAACTCAGGGGCGCTCGATGCTGTACGGTTTGCTAACTCTCGCAGTAATTGCCCACGCAAGGCAATCGGCGGCATGGACTGCAAGAGAGGTTTTGCAGTGTGATGTGTCTTGGCTCGTCCCTCTGGACTCGACAAATCATTTCCCTCGCTGACAAGTTTAAAAAAGAATCCGGATAAGGGCATTGCTTGCGAAACTGCTTGCTCAAATGCGGCTGTTCCATATTGACGAATATAGCTATCGGGATCATGCTCGCTTGGCAAAAATAGGAAACGAATTTCTTTGTCATCCCCCAAGATTGGTAGGCAGGCTTCGAGTGCGCGTTGTGCTGCACGTTGACCAGCGCTATCGCCATCAAATGAAAATACAATGCGATCCGTTTGACGAAGCAGCGTTCTAACATGAAACGGTGTACATGCTGTCCCAAGAGTAGCCACTGCATTCGCAAAACCCAGCTGTGCCAAGGCCACAACATCCATATAGCCCTCACAGACCAAGACGTACCCTTGATCGCGGATTGCCATACGCCCCTCAAACAATCCATACAAGGTATTGCCTTTAGAAAACAAAGGGGTTTCAGGGGAATTTAAATACTTGGGCTCACCCTGATCAAGCACGCGGCCGCCAAACGCAATGACTTGACCCTTTGGATTACGAATTGGAAACATGATGCGATCTCGAAAACGATCATAGCGTTTCGTATTGCCATGACCATCGGTGTTCTCACCCTGAATCATCAGGCCTGCCTCTTGCAAAATCTTGGCCGTTTCCTCATTACTATAGGACTGAAAGACAGCCTCTAAGCCTTGCCAGCCATCAGGCGCATAACCCAGTGAATAGCGTTTAGCAATCTCGCCCGTGAGACCCCTGCCTTTTAAATAGTCAATCGCCCGCTGCGATCCCTTGAGTTGCTGAGCATACCAATCGCTGGTCATACTCATCACTTCACCTAAGGCAATCGCCTGTTTTTGCTTAATCACATCCCGGACGCTGCGCTCCTCACGCGGAACTGTGAGACCAACGGATCGAGCTAAATCTTCAATTGCATCGACATACGACAACCCGGAGTATTCCATCATGAATCCAATTGCTGAGCCATGGGCAGCACAACCAAAGCAGTGATAAAACTGCTTGGTAGGAGACACTGAAAATGAGGGAGACTTCTCTTGATGAAATGGGCATAAGCCTTGGTAATTAGCGCCCGCTTTCTTCAACTTAACATGCTTACCAACAACATCAACAATATCCACCCGATTGAGTAGATCGGAGATAAAGGATTGCGGTATCAATGCCATCAGCGATAAGCCTTACTTTGCTAAGGCAGCCTTCACCAACCCCGAGACTGCACCCATATCTGCCTTTCCAGCTAACTGGGGTTTTAATGCGCCAATCACCTTACCCATATCTTGAGGGCCACTAGCACCGAGATCAGCAATTGTTTTACTCACAATGGCAGAGATTTCTTCGGCAGATAATTGGGCTGGCATATAGGCTTGCAATATGGTGAGCTCATTACTCTCTTGGTTCACGAGATCGGTGCGTCCTGCTTTTTCAAACTGAGTAATCGAGTCTTTGCGTTGCTTAATTAATTTTTCAATGATGGCGACTATTCCAGCATCATCGACCACAATTCGCTCATCGACCTCACGTTGCTTAATAGCTGCCAATAACAAACGGATAGTACCTAAGCGTTCCGCCTCTTTGGCGCGCATGGCAGACTTCATATCTTCGGTAATTTGATCTTTAAGGCTCATGGTGATAACTCCAGAAAAGAGAGGCTCTTGCTACATTATCCAAGAGAATGAAAAACAAAAACCCGCCAAATCAGCGGGTTCTATAAACCAGACAAATCAGGGAGAGTCGTTTTTAAAGACCCATCCCGTAAGAATCAGTACAGTTTCTTAGGAAGCATTTGGCTACGAATACGCTTGTAATGGCGTTTTGCAGCTGCAGCTTTCTTGCGCTTACGCTCGGCTGTGGGTTTCTCATAAAACTCACGGGCACGAAGATCGGTCAAAAGACCATTCTTCTCGATGGTGCGCTTAAAGCGGCGAAGTGCTACTTCAAATGGTTCGTTTTCGCGAAGGCGGACTGTGGTCATGCTGTTTTTACTCGCTTTATCTCTTCTATTGCTAGAAAATAATCAAAAATTTACTAAAACACGGATTCTAGCACGACAACCCCATTCAATGATAGTTCTAGGTATTGAGACCTCCTGTGATGAAACTGGCCTAGCCCTATATGACTCAAAGCCTTGGGAGAGGGGTGAGCCGGCCTATTTGGGGATTTTGGGCCAGGCCCTGCATTCCCAAATCGAGATGCACCAAGACTATGGCGGGGTTGTGCCTGAACTAGCCTCCAGAGACCATATTCGACGAGTAATTCCTTTACTAAACAAGACCTTAAGCGAAGCGCAATGCTCACTCGAGCACATTGATGCAATTGCCTACACCCAAGGGCCCGGCCTAGCGGGCGCACTCCTGGTGGGTTCAGCCTTTGCCAATGCCTTGGCGGTTTCTCTCGACAAGCCCTTGATTGGAGTGCACCACCTAGAAGGTCATTTACTCTCCCCTTTATTAGCAGATGCCTCCCAGAAACGCCCAGAATTTCCCTTTATTGCACTCTTGGTGTCGGGTGGTCATACACAACTCATGCTGGTCAAAGGCATTGGCCAATACGAGTTACTTGGAGAGACCTTTGACGATGCCGCCGGGGAAGCCTTTGACAAAACCGCGAAATTACTAGGACTAGATTACCCCGGGGGCGCCGCTCTTTCAAAACTAGCTGAGGGTGGCAAACCAGGTCGCTTTGAACTACCGCGCCCGATGTTGCATTCGGGAGATTTGGATTTTTCTTTTTCTGGACTCAAAACAGCAGTCTTAAATCAGGTCAGAAAGGCAGAGGCTTGTAGCGCCCTAGATGAACAATTTTGCAACGATATTGCTTATGCTTTTGTTGAATCTTTGGTGGAAGTGCTTAGTCAGAAAGCCATGTCTGCGCTCGACATGACGGGTTGCCGTGATTTAGTTCTAGCAGGCGGCGTTGGCGCTAATCGACAACTGCGTGCAGCACTAACGCGCATGACCCAAGAAAAAGGGCTCGCCGTTCACTACCCACCTCTACAACTCTGCACAGACAATGGTGTCATGATTGCCTTTGCAGGCGCACTTCGTCTTTTGCTAGATCATACTTCTCCACCGAATTTATTTGGCGGATTTGATGTCAAGCCACGTTGGGAACTTAATTCTCAGGGATAAATTAAGGCAGACTAATACGCGCAAAGGCGCTATGGTTGTGGATCGACTCAAAGTTCTCGGCTTCCACCATTAAGGACAAAATACGTTCGTCTTTTTGTAAACGCGTTGCTACATCACGCACAAGGTCCTCCACAAACTTGGGATTCTCATAAGCGCGCTCGGTCACCCACTTCTCATCAGGACGCTTTAAGATCGCCCACAATTCACTGGAAGCTTCACTTTCAGCAATGGCCACCAACTCTTCAACGCTAAGATGCGCATCTGCATCCAATTTCACCAGCATGGTCACGTGAGAGCGTTGATTATGCGCCCCATAATCAGAAATCTCTTTTGAACAAGGGCACAAACTCATCACTGGCACCACTGCTTGTAAATACAAATCAACTTCAATTTGCTCATCGATACCCTGTTTCGCTTCTGCCAAATAAGTAACCTGATAATCCATCCAACTCTTCACTGCAGAAACCGGTGCAATCTTTTTGACGAAATGGGTATAGCTCATCTGGATGCGGCCTTGCTTTGCTTGTAGCAAGGGAAGCATTTCTTTTGCCAGCGTGGCAACTGTTGCGCTATCCATCGCCTTGCGCTCCTCCTCAAGCAGAGCGACAAAACGCGACATATGCGTACCCTTTTGCTCTGCTGGTAAGGCTACATCCATTTCAAAGGTGGCAACGGTTGGAAATGCTTCGTTTGAGCCCCTCATCAAGACAGGATGCTTTATTCCACGAATACCAACCCGCTCAATTGGCAAGGCACGGCTATCCTTAGTTGCCTGAACATCGGGCAAGGTATTTGTCTTTAAAAAGGCAGTATTCAAATCATTCATAGGGGGTATTTTCCCTCAAAATGATAGTGAGGGCTTTACAGGGGTCTTATTTACCAGCAGGTACTTGGTTTGGATGGATATCTGATATTGAAGATTGTGAACCAAGATCTGGAAAGCGTTTGAGGATTGCAGCCTCGATTCCAGCAGAGTCCAAACCACATTTCGCCATTAATAGGTTGTAATCACCATGCTCAATAAACTCATCAGGCAAGCCAATGGGCAACAGAGGTTTTGCGATTCCTAAGAGATTCATGGCCTCTAGACATGCGCTACCGGCACCACCTTGTACACAACCATCTTCAACACTTACAAAATAGTCATGGTCTTTTGCCAGCATTTGAATCAAGTCAATGTCCAAAGGCTTAACAAAACGCATATTGACAACCGTAGCGTTGAGTTTTTCTGCAACATCAAGAGCCGGGTAAAGCAAGGTTCCAAATGCCAAGATAGCTAGACGTTTACCACTTGCTGTTGATTTACGTCGCAATTCTCCTCGACCTAATGGCAAGGTTCGCAACTCCTTGGATGGCGCATTACCAATACCAGCACCACGTGGATAGCGAACTGCAGTGGGATGGTCTTGGTGATAGGCAGTAGTTAGTAAATCACGGCTCTCAGCCTCATCAGCAGGTGTCATGATCAACATATTGGGGATGCAACGCAAATAAGCTATATCGTATGCACCAGCATGTGTAGCGCCATCAGCGCCAACTAAACCAGCTCGATCAATTGCAAAAACAATGGGTAAATCTTGTAAAGCGACATCATGAATTAACTGATCGTAGGCGCGCTGTAAGAATGTGGAATAAATTGCTACCACTGGCTTCATTCCTTCACATGCCATGCCTGCTGCAAAGGTCACTGAGTGCTGCTCGGCAATCCCGACATCATAATAACGCTCAGGAAAACGCTTCTCAAACTCCACCAAACCAGAACCCTCACGCATCGCAGGTGTAATACCAACTAACTTGGGATCGGCCTGTGCCATGTCACACAACCAATCCCCAAAAACTTGGGTAAAGGTCTTTTTTGAGCTACCGCCGGATTTAATTCCTTCCTGCGGATTGAACTTACCAGGGCCGTGATAGAGAATTGGATCGGCCTCGGCCAACATATAACCCTGGCCCTTACGTGTAATCACATGTAAAAACTGTGGGCCATTTCCCTCTTTTGCCAAACGCCGAACGTTTTGCATCATTGGAATTAAGGTATCAAGGTCATGACCATCAATTGGACCAAAGTAAGTAAAACCAAACTCTTCAAAAATAGTTGATGGGGATACAAATCCTTTGGCATGGTCCTCTAAGCGTTTAGCAAACTCGCGAAGCGGAGGAGCCATGGAGGAAAGAACCGAATCAATTCCTTTTTTAGTAGCCGAATAAATATTGCCACTCAGTAATCTCGCAAGATAGCGATTGAGCGCGCCTACCGCGGGAGAGATCGACATATCGTTGTCATTCAAAATCACGACCAAGGGCATCGTCTCGTAGACGCCAGCATTATTCATTGCCTCAAATGCCATTCCCGCACTCATCGCACCATCACCAATCACAGCTACTGCAACACGATCTTCACCTTTCGTTTGCGCAGCACGTGCCATGCCCATCGCCGCAGATATGCTGGTCGACGAGTGGGCGGTTCCAAAGGTGTCGTACTCACTTTCGGCACGTCTTGGAAATCCAGATAGTCCAGCGTACTGTCGGAGCGTATGCATCTGGTCTCGACGACCGGTCAAAATTTTATGGGGGTAGCTTTGATGACCCACATCCCAAACAATACGATCATGCGGAGTATCAAAAACATAATGAAGTGCAATCGATAACTCAACCGTACCTAAATTAGACGATAAATGTCCACCGGTCTTTGAAACCGAGTCAACAATGTATTGACGTAACTCATCTGCTAAAGCAGGTAACTGATCACGCTCTAGCTTACGAAGCTCGCTGGGGTCATTAATGGAGTGCAGCATATTATTTTTTTCGATCTACAACCAAACCTGCAAGGTGCCTTAATGCATCTGCTTCAGGTCCAAACTGATTTAGGCTGTTTAGAGCTCTCCCTTTTAGTTCTTTTGCTAGTTCCTGTGCATAGTCTAAACCCTTCAGGGTCACATAGGTAGGCTTGTCCTGGGCAGCATCCTTGCCGGCTGTTTTTCCGAGAGTAGCACTATCTGCCGTAGCGTCCAAAATATCATCCACCACCTGAAAGGCTAAGCCCAGAGCCTGTGCATAGCTATGCAGGCTTACTAAAGCCTCTTGCGGCAGTTGGGCTGTGATTCCACCGAGCCGAACTGCACAATTTAATAGTGCCCCGGTTTTCATGGCATGCATTCGCTCTAAGGCTGGCAAATCCATCTTCTTGCCCACATGCTGCAAATCAATTGCTTGGCCACCGGCCATGCCCTTAGACCCCGAGGCAAAGGCAAGCGCCTCGATCATGGCTAAACGCACAGCAATCGTTGAGGCGCTATCTTCTGCCCGATGGGTTGAGAGAATTTCAAAGGCGCGGGTTTGTAATGCATCACCAACTAATAGCGCCGTGGCCTCATCATAGGCCTTATGCACTGTTGGACGACCACGGCGTAAATCATCATCGTCCATACACGGTAAATCATCATGAACCAATGAATAAGCATGAATCATCTCAATAGCAGCCGCTGCGCTATCAACCAATACTTGGTCGATCATTTCCTTGGGTCGAAGTTCGCTAGCGGCATATACCAACAAAGGCCGTATTCGCTTTCCCCCACCCAAGACTGCATATCGCATAGCTTCATGCAAATGCTCGGGTACCGAATTCTCTGAATCCAGAAAATGCAAAAGAGCATTCTCTGCGCGTTGGGATTGTGAGGCAAGCCACGCCTCTAACTGAAAATGGCTCATATCCAAGATCGCGATAGTAAGTGTTAGGTCTCGATAAACTTAACCTGTTGCTCAACTTGAGCTAGAACCCCCTGGCAATGCTTCAGTAGGGCCGTACCCCGCTGATAGGCAGACAAGGTTTCTTCCAAAGAGAGCTTGCCTGACTCCATTTCGCCGACTAATTTCTCGAGCTCTTTAAGAGCTTCTTCATAGCGCAACTGAGGATCAATCATTGGAGAACTTGGAACGGAGTCCTGTGCAACTGGGTTCATTTTCTTACTGGGCATATAGCGACATATTAATACCGAATTTAGAGAAGCTATAGGGGGTAATTCCCACCCCAGGCTCTTTGCCAGTCCCAACAAGGATTCCCACCCCAAAATTTCCCCGTGGGTATAATCCTCTCTTCCTTTCCAATATCGACATGTCGATGGTTGGATTGGTTGTTCCGCTTAGCTTCGGCTGACTTTTTCGGGGGTGGGGAGAATGATTAATCTGGTTACCGCGCAATACCTTGCGCCGTCCAATTTACAACTGCCGGTTTCGGCATATTTTGATGTTGATTTGTTTCAACGTGAACTGCAATTGCTCTTTAGGCAAGGGCCGGGTTATGTCGGCCATGAACTGATGGTTCCTGAAAAGGGTTCTTATCGAACCCTAGCTGCTGAAAACGAAGGCCGTATTTTGGTGCGCAATCACGAAGGTAATGAGGGTATTGAACTTCTCTCTAACGTTTGTCGCCATCGTCAAGCGCTGATGCTCAATGGTAGCGGTCAAGTTGACACGATCGTTTGCCCCTTGCATCGCTGGACCTACGATCTGGAGGGGCAACTGTTGGGCGCGCCACACTTTGGCGATAAACCCTGCTTACATTTAGGCAAATCGCCCTTGCAAAATTGGCAAGGTCTTTTGTTTGAAGGCCCCCGAGATGTACACGCTGATTTAGGGAAGCTGGGTGTTGCCAAGGATCTCGATTTTTCAGGCTACCTTCTGGATCACGTTGAGGTGCATGAATGCAACTACAACTGGAAAACCTTCATTGAAGTTTATCTCGAGGATTACCACGTTGTACCCTTCCATCCTGGACTTGGGAAGTTTGTTTCCTGTGAAGACCTCCATTGGGAATTTGGCTCTTGGCATAGTGTGCAAACAGTTGGCATCCATAAAGAATTAAGTAAGCCCGGTACACCGACCTATCGTGCCTGGCACGATGCCGTCTTACGTCATCACAAAGGGCAAATGCCTAAGCATGGTGCGATCTGGTTAACCTACTATCCCAATGTCATGGTGGAGTGGTACCCTGGGGTACTTTGTATCTCCACACTACATCCGATTACTCCCAATAAAACTCGCAACATCGTCGAGTTCTACTATCCTGAAGAAATTGTTCTCTTTGAACGCGAGTTTGTAGAAGCCGAGCGAGCTGCCTATATGGAAACCTGTGTTGAAGATGATGAAATTGCCGAGCGGATGGATGCGGGCCGCGCTGCTTTAATGGCTCGAGGTAAAAATGAAGTGGGGCCTTATCAAAGTCCGATGGAAGATGGTATGCAGCATTTTCATGAGTGGTATCGTCGAGAAATCAATTTCCAACTCTAGATCGAGCAAGGAGACCTATGAATCCCATCATCACAGCCAATCAGTTAGAAGAACTCATCAATGAAGGAAGTGATGTCCTGATCTGCGACTGCCGCTTTGATCTCACCAACGCCAACGCTGGATATGAGATCTACAAGACCGGTCATATTACAGGTGCCATCTATGTCAATGTCGATCACGATCTTTCTGGCAAAAAAACAGGTGCGAATGGAAGGCATCCTCTACCCACCCCAGAAGAATGGGCCAAGACTCGTCAGCGATTGGGGATCGCCAATCACACCCATGTGGTTGCATACGATAGTCACGGAGGTACCTTTGCAAGTCGGTTATGGTGGATGTTGCGCTCTATTGGGCATGCCTCTGTACAAGTTTTAGATGGTGGACTGGATGCTTGGAATGGCAGCTTTAGTAGCACAGGAAGAGAGCCAAAACCGTTAAGCTCAATGCCAGAAGTCTATCCCTATCAAGGCGTTGTCCTCATTGATGAGATGGAAAAAAATGTTGCAGCCAAAGATCGCAAAATGGTGATCGATGCGCGAGCGCCTGATCGCTTTCGGGGTGAGAATGAAACCTTAGATCCGGTTGGCGGTCATATACCCGGTGCAACAAATCGGTGTTTCAAGGAAAACCTAGTCGCCGGTAAGTTCAAATCCCCGGAGCAACTCTATAAGGAGTTTGTCTTACTGATTGGCCAACAAAAACCTGGCACGATTATTCATTCGTGTGGCTCAGGGGTTAGCGCCTGTCATAATCTTCTAGCGATGGAGGCTGCGGGCCTATCGGGATCACGCCTGCATGTTGGTAGTTGGAGTGAGTGGTGCTCCGACCCCAAACGCCCCATTGAAACCTAGAGCATCGATTCAAACATTTAATGGTGGTGATCGGTTAGGAGAACCACAATACCGACACCAATTGCAATCAAGACGATTTGACGTAAGGACTCTTGCCAATGGGGTCGACGATGCATTTGCGGGATCAAATCACTGACCGCAATATAGATAAAACTACTTGAAGCAATCACCAATAAATACGGCATTGCTTGATTGGCTTTTTCTAGGAAATAAAAAGCCAATACTCCACCTAACACTGCCATTAGGCCGCTAATTGCGTTATACAAAAGAGCGCGTAGCCGAGAAAAACCTGCGTTTAACAAAATAATGAAATCACCAATCTCTTGCGGGATCTCGTGCGCAATAATTGCCACGGCAGTGAAGATGCCGACCTGAATGTCGACCATAAAGGCGGCGGCAATCAATACGCCATCGACAAAATTATGAATACTGTCACCCACTAAGATCATCCAGCCGCTACTTCCGGCCTCTTCGGCATCATGGCCATGATGATGATCATGACCATCACCCTCGTGATGGTGACTGTGGCGCAATAAAGCAATTTTCTCTAATAAGAAAAATCCTAACAAACCGCCCAGCAAGGTAGCAAATAAATAATGTGTTTGGGCGCCAGGAAGTTCAAAAGCCTCTGGTAGAGAATGTAAAAAAGTAGTTGCCAACAAAATACCAACCGACAAGCTCACCATATTGTTCACAATTTTGGCAAGCAGAGTTAAAGATAGACTAGCGGCCGCTAAGACGCTAATGATCCCCGCCCCTGCGGTTACCAAAAGAATTAACTGTAAGGTGCTAAATGTCACAGGAAGCCCAGGTTAGCAAGATGCATCATGAGTTAAGCAACGCCGTATTGTTTAAACCAAGCCAAGCATTTTGCCCAAGCATCTTTTGCAGGGCCCTCACGATATGTTGCCCGATAGTCAGCATGAAAAGCGTGTGGCGCCTCTGGATAGATCTCAAACTTGGATGCTTTGGCAGCAGGATTGGAACTTGCTTTTGCTAGCGCGGCTTTCATTTGATCAACCGTTTCCAATGGAATCCCCGTATCGGCTGAGCCATAGAGGCCAAGTACAGGGGCTTTGAGATCAGCAGCAATTTCTACAGGCTGCTTCGGATTGTTGGCAGTCTTATCGCCCACTAATCGACCATACCACGCAACGCCCGCCTTAACCTCAGGCATCGTGGCCGCTAACCACGTGATACGTCCACCCCAACAAAATCCAGTAACCCCTACTTTTTTCAGATCGCCGCCATTCTTTCCGGCCCAAGCGATAGCTGCCTTAAGGTCGCCTAATACTTGCGGATCCGGTGTTTTAGCTACGATATTGCTCTGGATCTCTGCGACTGTTCCAAATGAATTTGGATCACCAGCGCGAGTAAAGAACTCCGGGGCAATCGCTAAGTACCCCAGTTTTGCAAAACGGCGGGTTGTATCCGCAATGTACTCATGCACTCCAAAGATCTCGCTTACTACAATTACGACCGGCAATGGGCCAGAGGCTTTTTCAGGGCGAGAGATATATGCGGGCATATTAAAACTGCCCACAGGAATATCCTGCTCGCCCGCCTTGATCCCAGTAAAGTCAGTCTTAATCGCTTGTGCCAATACGGGCTCTGACGCCGCCACAAAACCTAAACCCAAAGCGCTTGCTGTAACTGTAGCTGTGGAAGCCCTGAGGGATGTTTTCATAAAATCGCGACGGCCCTGTTCTGCTAGTTTTACTTTTGTTCTCATCGTATGTCTCCTCCTAATCCGATTGATTTAATGCGCCTCTTCCCAATTGTCGCCCACACCAATACTGACAATCAACGGCACCTTCAGCTGAGCAATTGAGCCCATTAATCCGGGTAAGGAAGATTTTAGATGCTCTAGCTCATCCGGTGCGGCCTCAAATACCAATTCATCATGAACCTGCAAAAGCATGCGTGTCTTTAACTTCTCACTTTCCAACCAATCTTGCACCGCTACCATCGCTAATTTAATCAGGTCCGCTGCAGTTCCTTGCATTGGGGCATTAATTGCGGCGCGCTCGGCACCTTGGCGGCGGGGTCCGTTTGCTTTTATTTCAGGCAACCATAAACGCCTGCCAAATACAGTTTCAACATAGCCCTTAGAGCGTGCTTCCTCACGCGTGCGCTCCATATATGCTGCAACCCCGGGGTAACGCTCAAAATAAGTTGCGATGTATTTTTGAGCTGCAGCACGTTCGATCTTTAAATTACTAGCCAATCCGTAAGCGCTCATTCCATAGATCAACCCAAAATTAATGACTTTGGCATACCGTCTCTGCTCCGAGCTAACTTGCTCTAAGGGAATTGCAAAAATCTCGGCAGCAGTTGCTTGATGAATATCCTTGCCCGCCCTAAATGCAGCCAATAGGTTTTCATCTTCGGCAATATGGGCCATGATGCGCAACTCAATTTGCGAATAATCGGCTGACACTAAGCGATAGCCATGAGCAGGCACAAAAGCCTCCCGAATTCTGCGACCCTCTTCGGTTCGCACCGGAATATTTTGCAGATTGGGATCATTCGAAGCCAGGCGACCGGTCACTGCTACAGCTTGAGCATAATTGGTATGCACCCGCCCAGTTTTGGGATTAATCATCCGTGGCAATTTCTCAATATAGGTCGACATCAATTTAGCCAGACTGCGGTAATCCAAGATCCGCGCAGGCAAAGGATAATCCTCGGCTAACTTTTGCAAAACCTCTTCGTCGGTTGATGGTGAGCCCGATGGTGTTTTTTTCACAACGGGAAGCTGCAACTGGCCAAATAAGATTTCAGCAATCTGTTTAGGTGACTGAATATTAAAAGGCTGACCCGCAAGCTCATGGATTTCTTTTTCTAGCGCTAATAATTTTTTTCCTACTTCTTGACCTTGCTTCGCCAATTTTGCGCTATCGATCGTAATGCCATTGCGCTCCATGATGCCTAAAACACGCATTGCTGGCATCTCAATATGTTCATACACATAGCACAAGCCCTTCGCTTGCTGTAATTGCGGCCATAAACACTCGTGTAGTCTTAGGGTGATATCGGCATCCTCTGCGGCATAGTCGGTAGCTGTTTTTAGATCAACCTGATCAAATCCAATCTGATGCGCCCCTTTGCCGCAAACATCTTCATACTGAATTGTCTTGATGCCCAAATGACGCTCTGCAAGACTGTCCATGCCATGACTGAGATGCGACTCCAGCACATAGGATTCCAGAAGAGTGTCATGAGCAACACCTTGCATCGCAATCTGATAGTTTTCAAGCACATGAATATCGTATTTAAGATTCTGGCCTACTTTTTTAGCCTGTGGATTTTCTAACCAAGGCTTTAGTTGCGCGAGTACCCAGGTACGATCTAACTGCTCCTCACCTGTTCGATGTGCAACTGGTATATAACAGGCTTCCCCCGCTTTAACCGATAATGAAATGCCAACTAGCTCCGCCTCCATTGCATCAAGACTGGTTGTTTCTGTATCGATACAGGTAAGAGGTGCTTGCTCTATTTTGCGCAACCAAGACTGAAAAGTAATCGGGTCGGTAATGCAGACATAATCACGCGCTAGTTCGGTATGCAGATTCGATGAAAGCTCAGCTGTAGCTTGACTCTCTTCGGGAAGATGCGTTTTCTCCTGCGAAGTGGTTTGCTTTGAACCGCCATCGTCGCCAATTTCACCCAACCACGTCTTGAAAGCATATTTCTTAAATAAAGCCTGTAGTTGAGCACGATCCTCTGATTTTGCATGTAAGTCATGCAAGGAGCCAATATGCGGGGCTAAATCGCAATCCAGTTTAACCGTCAGAATCTGGCGAGCTTTGGGAAGCCAATCTAAACTGGCACGCAGATTCTCCCCGACGACTCCCTTAATCTCTGCAGCATGCGCAATGAGGTTATCAAGGTCGCCATATTCTGCCAACCATTTATTGGCTGTTTTGGGGCCAGCCTTATGAACACCTGGCACGTTATCGACGCTATCGCCAACAATTGTTAAGTAATCAACAATCCGGCATGGGGGCACTCCAAATTTTGCCTCAACTCCTTGGGCATCCAGTCTCTCGTTGGTCATCGTGTTTACTAAACTGACCTTATCGTTAACCAATTGCGCAAGATCCTTATCACCAGTCGAAATCACCGTTGACCAACCCATTTCTGCAGCCTGCCGCGCTAATGTGCCAATCACATCATCCGCCTCCACACCAGAGATCATTAATACCGGCCAACCTAAGGCTTTTACAACTTCATGAATCGGCTCAATCTGGGCAACTAAATCTTCTGGCATAGGCGAGCGATGCGCCTTGTACTCTGGATACAGATCCTCTCGAAAGGTTTTACCTTTGGCATCAAAGACACAGGCAATGTGATCAGCGCCGATTTCTGCACGGGCCCGACGCATCATGTTGACCATGCCATAGATTGCCCCAGTCGGCTCCCCCGCAGGATTGCGTAAATCCGGCATGGCATGAAAGGCCCGATATAGGTAACTGGAGCCGTCTACCAGCAATAATTGATGTGTTGACATCCCTCAATCGTACAATCTACTCGGATTGATCCTGAAAAACCCCCAATTTAGGCTACCGCAGACCAAAGATCTTGGGTACTTTCGTTTTCTCAGGATAATAGGGGCATACATGTACTTGAGCCCAAATCAATGATGCCGCGCACCGTCAACCTCTTACTTCTTCGCTTCAGCACTATTTTGCTGCTTAGTATGCTGTCCATGAACCCTAATTTGGCATTCGCACAATCTGGACGCACCCAGGCTTTAACCCAAGAGGATCTGAATCGTATTAATAATCAACCCTTGGCACCTTCAGCCAAGAACCCGGCTGGCTTAGGTAAAAAAGAGGAGCGCAAACCCAGTTTCGAGTACACCGAATCGACAGGAACGCAGATTCGTGAATACCGCGAGAGTAATTTGCCAACTGAGATTGAGGTCAAATCAACGTTTGGTACCTATGAGATGTCTCCGCCCCAAACGGTTTTCCCCACTACCGGTTCGTCGCAAGATAACAATTTGCTGAGCGTACCAAGCATTCGCATTCCCTTGCAGTAACCCATAACTCAATATTGGCATGGCAGTTTTCACCCCGCTAACCCTTGAGGAAATCTCTCCTCGTATCGCAAATGATTTTGCAATCGGCGAGGCTACTCTGTTAAAAGGGATTCATGGCGGAATCGAAAACTCAAACTTCTTCCTAAACTGCCAACAAGGCACTCAAGTTCAGGAATATGTACTCACGATCTTTGAACGCCTTCACTTTAAGCAACTCCCCTACTACTTAGAGTTGATGTTGCATTTAGCCAATCAAGGCATCCCCGTTCCAAAGCCAATGACAAATCGTAGCGGTCATTTGCTAATTGAGATCAAAGGCAAACCCGCGAGTATCGTGACAAAACTGCCAGGACAATCCGAGCTAGCACCCAAGGAAGAACATTGCGCCGCTGTAGGAGAGATGTTGGCCAAAATGCATTTAGCTGGCCGTTCCTTTTCCCTATCGCAGCCCAATTTACGAAGTATGCAATGGTGGCAAGAAACAGTTCCACTCATTTTGCCGCATATTAATGAGCAGCAAAAAGAGCTTCTGCTCTCTGAGATGCGGTATCAAGAGGGATTTTTTCAGTCCAGTATTTATCAATCACTCCCGGCAGGTCCTTGCCACTGTGATTTATTTCGTGACAATGTGCTCTTCACCCTTAAGAACAATCAAACCATCTTGGGTGGCTTTTTTGATTTCTACTTTGCTGGTAACGATAAATGGCTATTTGATCTGGCGGTTACTGCTAACGATTGGTGTTTAGAAGAGCCAATTCAAAATGGTACCGGGGAGATCAATCGCGATCGCTTGCATGCCCTTCTTAGTGCATATATTCAGGTGCGCCCCTTAAGCGATGCTGAAGAAGCGGCATGGCCAGCAATGCTGCGCGCCGCAGCCTTACGCTTTTGGATTTCACGACTTTGGGATTTTTATTTACCCCGAAATGCGCAAATGCTTACCCCCCATGACCCTAATCACTTTGAGCGTATCTTGCGCAGCCGTCGTCACACAACTTAAGGTAAGCTTGCACCCATGAATCTGAATTCTGTTTCTGCTAACGAAGGCTATGTCTGGGTTCGCCAGGGAGTTTGGCTGTTTAAGCAAAATCCGCTTGGCTTTTTGATGTTGGTTTTTATGTATGTGTTCATTGCTCAACTAGCAGTCATGATTCCTTTAGCAGGGGTTTTCGCTGTACTGATTTTGACCCCAGCTCTTTCTGTAGGCTTTATGACGGCGTGTCGCCAAACGATTCAGAAAGAACGCATCGTACCAACCGTTTACTTAGCAGTGTTTCGCTCAACCCACCCTGAAGTCAAAAAACGTATTCTGCAATTAGGTTTAGTCTATGCCGTCATGATTTTTGCTCTTAGTTTAATTGCTAGTATGGTGATTGATTTTCAGGCACTACTACCCTTTATCACCAACGATAAACCGATTACTGCTGAGATCATGCAGCAGCTGTATTACTCCCTCATGATTGGTGGCATGCTTTATGTTCCCATCGCGATGTTGATGTGGTTTGCCCCTGTATTGGTGGCCTGGGCAGACATGCCTCCGAGCAAAGCAATGTTTGCTAGTTGGATGGCATGCTGGACAAATAAAGGCGCCTTCTTTTATTACATTACGATCTGGAGCGTAGTTTTAATTGCAATCCCACTCACCTTGGGGATGCTGATGGAGGCTCTTGGCTTAAGTCAGTACGCATCTTTTGTAGTTGCCCCTCTATCCATGGCAGGTCTAACGGTAATGTACTGCTCCTTCTTTGCCACCTGGAAGGGATGTTTTATTGGTAATGATTTCGATCAATTACCCAATCAAAGCTAACTCTTAATTTTCAACCGCTACTAGTTTAGCGATCGATAGCTGTAGCCATTTGGCACCATGGCGCTTGAAGTTGACTTGCGCTCTAGCATCAGGTCCCTCCGGGCTGGAGGGGGAGGGCCCTGATGCTAGAGCGCAAGTCAACTTCAAGCGCCATGGTGCCAAATGGCTACAGCTATCGATCGCTAAACTAGT
>JAIXPN010000029.1 GCA_027486235.1 Burkholderiaceae bacterium | reverse complement strand
GGTTCATCGTGGGCACCAAGTATTGCTCCAACAATTGGTGCAAGGGGCTCGCTTACGCAATCTTTCTAGCTGCTTGTTAACCTTTGAGCCACACCCGCGCGAGTTCTTTTCACCCAAAGATGCTCCACCCCGTATCCAGAATTTGCGCGATAAACTCGTCGCCCTAAACCAATTGGGTTTGGATGCGATCGTGATTGAAGAATTCAATCAAGCATTTGCGCAACTTTCCCCAGAAGAATTCGTTGCACAGATTTTGGTAAAGCAACTCAATGCAAAGTGGATATTTGTTGGTGATGATTTTTGTTATGGCGCCAAGCGTACCGGTAACTTTGCAAGCCTAAAAGCTGCGGGTCAAGAATATGGGTTTGAAGTCACTAGCATTTCCACAGTCCTGGAAAACACGGAAAGAATCTCAAGCTCGCTTGTACGCCGCGCTCTAGAACTTGGCGATATGAACCTTGCCAGCAGTTTACTTGGGCGACCCTATTCCATCTCTGGCCACGTCTTGTATGGCAAACAATTAGGCCGGGAGCTCGGCTTTCCAACCTTAAATCTTGCAGTTTCTACCGTTGGTCACTCCAACAAACCAGTCACAAGCGGCATTTTTATTGCCCAAGTTCATGGTCTTGCCAAAGATGCTTTGCCTGCTGTAGCAAGCCTTGGCGTTCGTCCTACGGTCGAGAGTGCTGGTCACGTTTTACTAGAGACCCATGTGTTTGACTTCAATGAATCGGTCTATGGAAAACTGGTTTGCGTAGAATTGCTGGAGCGACTGCATGAAGAGCGAAAATATCCTGATCTAAAAACTTTACAAGCCGCAATCCAACACGACGCTCAAATGGCACGTGACTATTTCCATAAGAAAAATATGTATGTCTGATAAATCTACGTCGTATCCAGTCAATCTTCTCGAGACCCCATTTCCAATGCGCGGGGATTTGCCCAAACGCGAACCAAAATGGGTAGAAGAATGGCAACAAAATAAAGTGTATGAAGCGATTCGGAAAGCGCACTCCGGACAACCCAGCTTCATCCTGCACGATGGGCCCCCATATGCCAACGGCGATATTCATATTGGTCATGCGGTCAACAAAATCCTCAAGGATATGATTGTGAAGTCCCGTTGGCTGATGGGCTTTGATGCAGTTTATGTTCCAGGTTGGGATTGCCACGGTATGCCCATTGAAATTCAGATTGAGAAACAATTTGGTAAAAATCTGCCTACCGCTCAAGTGCAAGCAAAAGCTCGCGAGTACGCCAAGGAACAAGTTAATAAACAGAAAAAGGATTTTCAGCGGCTAGGCGTTTTGGGTGAGTGGGATCAGCCCTATCTCACGATGGACTTCCAAAACGAAGCGGATGAGATTCGCGCTCTAGGAGAAATCTGGAAAAAGGGTTATATCTTCCGCGGACTAAAGCCCGTTAACTGGTGCTTTGATTGTGGCTCTGCTCTCGCTGAAGCCGAAGTGGAATACCAAGATAAAACCGATCCTGCGGTTGATGTGGGCTTTCCGTTTGATACAGCCCAAAGTAATCGCTTAGCAAGCGCATTTGGTTTACAGAATTTGCCCAATAAACCAGGCATGGCGGTGATATGGACCACAACACCATGGACCTTGCCAGCCAATCAAGCACTTAATGTTCATCCCGATTTGGACTATGCCTTGGTGGAGACCCCAACACTTATCCTTTTGCTGGCAAAAGATCGGGTCAAGGACTGCCTTGAACAGTATGGCTTTGATGGTTCGGTTATCGCCACCTGCAAAGGAAAATCATTAGAGGGAATTTCATTCTGGCACCCACTATCTAATCTGGACTCAGGCTATAAACGTTTAGCCCCGATTTATTCAGCGGAGTACGTCACCTTAGATACAGGCACTGGATTGGTCCATTGCGCTCCGGCTTATGGCGAAGAAGATTTCAAATCCTGTAAAGCGAATGGCTTAGCGGATGAAGACATCATTAATCCTGTTATGGCAGATGGTGTTTATGCCTCATCCTTGCCTTTATTTGCTGGCCAACATATCTGGAAAGCAAACGGCAATATTGTGAAAGCGTTAGAGCAAGCAGGTACTCTAATTAAGAATAAGTCTTATACGCACTCATACATGCATTGCTGGCGCCATAAAACCCCAATTATTTATCGGGCTACATCGCAATGGTTTGCCAGTATGGATAAAAAACCAACCGATGGTAAGGCATCGCTTCGCGAAACAGCGCTTTCAGGAATTGAAAATACGCACTTTTATCCAGCCTGGGGTAAGCAGCGCCTTCACAGCATGATTGCAAACCGTCCCGACTGGACCCTCTCGCGCCAACGGCAGTGGGGTGTACCAATGGCATTCTTAATTCACAAAGAAACGGGCGAGCCCCATCCGCGCACTGCAGAGCTTCTGGAAAAAATTGCTCAATTAGTAGAAAAAGGCGGCATAGAAGCATGGCAGGCTTTAGATCTCGCCGACTTAATTGGTGAAGAGGCTAAGCTTTATGAGAAAAATCGTGACACCCTAGATGTTTGGTTTGATTCTGGAACAACGCACTGGCATGTGATGCGCGGCTCACATCGCGATGCTTTGTATCGGAAAGAAAGTGAGGGTGAAGATGGTCGCTGGGCTGATCTCTATCTAGAGGGCTCAGACCAACATCGCGGTTGGTTCCATTCCTCTTTATTGACCGGCGCCATGCTCGATGGCAAACCGCCCTATCGAGCTCTTCTTACCCATGGCTTTACAGTCGACGGCCAAGGCCGCAAGATGAGTAAATCAGTAGGTAACGTCATCGCTCCTCAACAGGTAGCAGATAAATTAGGGGCTGAGATTATTCGGCTTTGGGTTGCCTCCACCGACTACTCAGGAGAAATGTCAATCTCCGATGAAATCCTAAAACGAGTCGTTGAAAGCTATCGTCGCATGCGCAATACCCTGCGCTTTCTGCTTGCTAATTTGACCGACTTTGACCCAAAGACAGACGCAATACCTACATCGGAGTGGCTTGAAATTGATCGCTACTGTTTAGCCCTTGCTGCAGATCTGCAGAAAACAATTGAGGCGCATTACCAGCAATATGAGTTTCATCCAGCAGTATCAAAAATACTGGGCTTTTGCTCTGAAGATTTGGGTGGCTTTTATCTGGATATTCTCAAAGATCGTCTCTACACGATGGCACCAAACTCACCGGGTCGCCGTTCAGCACAAAATGCACTGTTTCATATTTCAGCGCATCTCCTGAAATGGCTCTCGCCTTTCTTAAGCTTTACCGCCGAGGAAGCATGGCAATGCTATCCCCACTTTGCAAAAACCGCCAAAAGCCCCTCAATCTTTACAGAGGAATTCGGGGAACTTCCAGAGATTGCCAACTCTGCTCAATTGCTAGAAAAATGGCATCGGATTCGTGAGATTCGCTCTGAGATTACCAAGGCAATTGAAGTAGAGCGTGAAGCTGGAAAAGTTGGCTCTTCTTTGCAAGCAGAGTTAATGGTTAAAGTTGGAGCAGCCGACTTTGCCATTTTGAATTCTCTAGGAGCTGATCTGCGCTTTGTAACCATCACTTCGAAAGCGGCAATCAGCCAATCCAATGACAATGAGATTTCCATCACTGTTACACCAAGTGCTGAGCAAAAGTGCGTACGCTGTTGGCACCATACAGCCGACCTAGGATCTCACTCTGAGCATCCTGATTTATGCGGTCGCTGCATCAGTAATTTATATGGTGATGGTGAAATACGACAATTTGCATAAGTATGGATAAGCCCCAAATTCCCAATCAGTCAGCGCGTTGGTACCTGCTCCTTGCTCTTTTCATTTTTATTGCCGATCAAATCACAAAATGGTGGGCGCAAGTTAATTTACCCATGGGCCAATCCCTTGCGGTCACCCATTTCTTGAACTGGACATTGGTATATAACCCTGGCGCAGCTTTTTCGTTTTTATCTCAAGCAGGGGGCTGGCAACGCTGGTTTTTTACAATCATCGGCATTGTTGCCGCTGTAGTGATTATCTGGCTGTTACAGAAAAATACACACGATCGTCCATTCTGCATCGCTCTGTCCCTTATCCTAGGGGGCGCAATTGGTAATGTGCTGGATCGCCTGCTCTATGGGGCTGTTGTTGACTTCATCGACGTTCACTACAGTGGCTGGCATTGGCCAGCATTCAATATCGCCGACAGCGCGATCTCCATTGGTGCTACATTAATCGTTATCAATGAAATTAGACGCGGCCTTTTGCAACGCGCCTAGTTTCATTCAACGATTGGAATGGGTGCGATGGCCTCCTTAAATAACAAAAAAATTGTCTTAGGAATCTCTGGCGGAATTGCTGCCTATAAGTCAGCCGAGCTAGCTCGAGCTCTAATACAAGAAGGCGCCGAGGTTCAAGTGGTCATGACTGAAGCTGCCCAGCAATTCATTACGCCCATCACCATGCAAGCCCTCACCGGAAAGCCTGTCTTTACCAATCAATGGGATGGGCGGATTGCCAATAATATGGCTCATATTGAACTATCTCGCCAAGCCGACGCAATCCTCATTGCTCCAGCAAGCGCTGATTTAATGGCTAAACTCTCCTTAGGTCTTGCAGATGATTTGCTAAGCACTCTTTGTCTCGCACGAGACTGCCCCCTGCTCATTGCTCCAGCCATGAATCTACAAATGTGGGCACATCCCGCAACGCAACGAAGTCTAGAGCGTCTCAATCATGACGGTGTATCCATATTGGGGCCTGGCAGCGGTGATCAAGCGTGCGGCGAGGTAGGCATGGGACGCATGCTAGAACCTACAGAAATCTGTGAGCAGCTGATTGCTTTCTTTACGCCTCAGGTTCTCAAAAATAAACGTGTACTCATTACTGCGGGTCCAACTTTTGAAGCCATTGATCCAGTTCGGGGAATTGCCAACCTAAGCTCAGGCAAGATGGGCTTTGCAGTGGCACAAGCTGCAGTTGAGGCAGGCGCTCAAGTCCATCTGATTGCCGGCCCTTGCGCTTTAGCGACCCCCCTATCAAGCACAGGAAGAATTGTGCGAACGAATGTCACTAGTGGTGAAGAAATGTATCAAGCAGTACTCGATTCATCTAACTGTGATGTATTTTTTGCTGTTGCTGCAGTGGCAGACTGGACGATTTCGAATCGTGCCAAGCAAAAGATCAAGCGCCAAGAACAAACTGGTCTAGATCTGCAATTTCGTTCCAATCCTGACATTTTGTTAGAGATGGCGAAGATTGCTAAACGCAAATCTAAGCCCTATTGTGTTGGCTTTGCTGCCGAGACAGATCGCCTTGGTAAGCACAGCAAAGAAAAACGTGTTCGCAAAGGTATTCCAATGATCGTAGGTAACATCGGACCAGCAACCTTTGGTTTGGATACCAATGAAATTCTAGTAGTTGATGAAAAGGGTAGCAAAAATCTAGGACACGCTAATAAACTCGATTTAGCTCGTCGTCTGATCGCGATTGTGGCCAATCGTATTTCTTAAAGGATTTCAACGTGCAAGTACTTCAAGTCAAGATACTCGATGAGCGGATGCGCTCGCAAATGCCAAGCTATGGCACGCCTGGTAGTGCAGGATTAGATCTGCGCGCCTGTATTGATCAAGCCATTGAGTTAGCGCCGGGCAAAACAGAATTAGTTCCAACGGGTTTGGCTATTTATATTGAAGACCCACGCTATGCCGCAATGATCTTGCCACGCTCAGGATTAGGTCATAAGCACGGAATTGTTTTAGGAAATCTGGTAGGTTTAATTGACTCGGATTACCAGGGCCAACTGATGGTCAGCGCCTGGAATCGGAGTGCAACGCCATTTAAGCTAGAACCAATGGAACGTTTAGCGCAATTGGTGATCGTGCCCGTTCAGCAAGTAGAACTCAAGATTGTTCCAGAGTTTGTGAGCAGCACCCGCGGTAGCGGTGGGTTTGGAAGTACTGGACGCGGATAAATCCGCATCCAGTTTTCTTTTTAAATCTCTTCGACCGGCTCGATACTAGCTTTATTTGATTTGCTTGGTGGATTATTCGACGATTGAATATCTAGCATCACTTTGCCGTCTGCATCAATATCAACGACAACCGATCCACCATGGGCCAAGCGTCCAAACAATAACTCGTCAGCCAAGGCTTTCCGAACCGTATCTTGAATAATGCGTTGCATTGGCCGCGCACCCATCAATGGATCAAAACCATGCTTCGCCAAATAAGAGCGTAATGCTGCACTAAATACAGCATCGACTTTCTTCTCGTGCAATTGCTCTTCCAGTTGCATTAAGAACTTATCAACTACGCGCATGATGATCGACTCATCAAGAGCTTTAAAGGAAACAATGGCATCCAAACGATTACGGAACTCTGGTGTGAAGAACTTTTTGATATCAGCCATCTCATCACCCTACTCACGCGCATTGGTAAAGCCCATAGTCGACTTTTGCATCGCCTCAGCCCCTGCGTTGGTCGTCATGATAATGATGACATTCCGAAAATCTGTTTTGCGTCCATTGTTATCGGTCAAGGTGCCGTGATCCATCACTTGCAACAAGATATTAAAAATATCTGGGTGGGCTTTCTCGATCTCATCGAGCAATAAGACGCAATGAGGCTTCTTCGATACGGCCTCGGTCAGCAGACCACCCTGATCAAACCCCACATAACCGGGTGGCGCGCCAATTAGGCGACTAACTGCATGACGCTCCATATACTCGGACATATCAAAGCGCAGAAGCTCGATACCCATAATGAAAGCAAGCTGTTTAGCAACTTCGGTTTTACCAACCCCAGTGGGTCCTGAGAATAAGAATGAGCCAATCGGGCGATCAACCTTACCCAAACCAGCACGGGTCATCTTAATGGCGCTTGCTAAAGCCTCAATAGCAGGATCTTGTCCAAAGACCACGCTCTTGATATCACGATCCAAGGTTTGTAGCTTGCTACGGTCATCAACAGAAACGGATTGCGGTGGGATGCGCGCAATCTTTGCCACAATCTCTTCGATCTCTTGACGACTAATCGTTTTCTTTTGCTTAGACTTGGGCAAGATGCGCTGAGCAGCACCCGCTTCATCGATCACATCAATTGCCTTATCTGGCAAATGCCGATCATTGATATAACGCGAAGATAACTCAGCTGCAGCAACCAGGGCTGCTGTTGCATATTTGACGCCATGATGCTCCTCAAAACGCGACTTCAAGCCCCGCAGAATCTGAACCGTTTGATCTACGGTAGGCTCTACGACATCCACCTTCTGAAAGCGTCGTGATAAAGCAGCATCTTTTTCGAAGATACCGCGATACTCTGTAAAGGTAGTCGCACCAATACACTTTAAGGTCCCACTTGATAAGGCAGGCTTTAAGAGATTGCTGGCATCTAAGGTACCGCCCGACGCAGCACCTGCGCCAATTAATGTATGGATCTCATCGATAAAGAGAATCCCGTGAGCATTGTCTTTCAGTGACTTAAGGACACTCTTTAGGCGTTGCTCAAAATCTCCGCGGTATTTTGTCCCAGCCAATAAGGCGCCCATATCTAATGAGTAAACCGTGGCATTGGCCAAAATCTCGGGCACCTCACCCTTGGTAATTCTCCAAGCAAGACCTTCCGCAATGGCTGTTTTACCCACGCCAGCCTCTCCAACCAATAGAGGATTATTTTTACGACGGCGGCATAAAACTTGAATCACCCGCTCGACTTCGCTTTCTCGTCCAATTAATGGATCGATCTTGCCTTGCCGCGCCAAAGCATTGAGATTTTGTGTAAATTGATCTAACGGACTCTCTTTGCCGCTGCTAGCAGCCTCTTCGGTGTCAGGACTCGATTCTGCAGCCTTGGCAGGCTCGGTATTGTCCTTACGTACCCCATGACTAATAAAGTTCACCACATCTAGACGTGTCACTCCCTGCTGCTGCAAGAAATACACTGCATGCGAATCTTTCTCACCAAAGATAGCAACCAATACGTTGGCGCCGGTCACTTCTTTTTTGCCATTTGAGGTGGATTGGACATGCATGATGGCCCGTTGAATGACCCGCTGAAATCCTAGAGTGGGCTGAGTATCCACTTCTTCAGTACCAGGTACTACCGGAGTGTTGTCGTTGATAAAGTTCTTTAGTTGCGAGCGCAGCTCACCAATATTGACGGCACAAGCCTTTAACACCTCAACCGAGGTGGCGTTATCCAATAAAGCAGATAGCAGATGCTCTACGGTAATGAACTCGTGGCGTGCCGCACGGGCATCCACAAAAGCCATATGCAAACTTACTTCTAGTTCTTGAGCAATCATGCTTCCTCCATAGTGCACTGCAATGGGTGACCCGCTTCACGGGAACGTTCTATGACTTGATGGACTTTGGTGGAAGCCACATCGCGGGTATAGATTCCGCACACACCTTTTCCAGCGAGATGAACTTGCAACATAATTCGTGTCGCAGTTTCTTGATCTTTGTTGAAATACTCTTGTATCACCATCACCACAAATTCCATCGGTGTGTAGTCATCGTTGAGCAGCATGACTTTGTACATGGCCGGCACTTTAACTTTCTCAGCCTGGCGCTCCAGTAAAACTGTGTCTTCCTTATAAGGATTAACTGGGTTTCCTCCAGGGGGTGTTTTTGAATTGCGGCTCATGAGAAACATTCTAACCACACAGCAAAACTCTGCACTAAATCCCTCCCAAATTTGGTTTTCATCTTACGAAAACCTATGAAAATCAAGGCATATTTGTCATATTGGGGCAATTTTGAGAAAAAAAAGGGTTTTTCCTAGTGATATTCAGTCATATTTCCTTGACACCCCCACAAAAAGGGCAAACAATCAACCTTGTGGTGTTTTTCTCGTATGAGATTTACCTGCATTAGGCGTGTTGCGGAGTAAGACTGATCAAAAGGTATTTCCCCTCTTCACGGTTGTCTTTAGATTTTTGTAATGGAGTTCGCATGGCGACCGGAGTTGTTAAGTGGTTTAATGATGCAAAAGGTTTCGGGTTTATTAAACCTGATGATGGTGAAGAAGAGTTGTTTGCACATTTCAGT
>JAIXPN010000102.1 GCA_027486235.1 Burkholderiaceae bacterium | reverse complement strand
GTGGTATAAAAAACAACAAAGAACCCAATAACTGCTGACCTCCTGTAAAAAAATCGATCTCTACAACACGGGTAAAATTTTGATATGCATCAAAATGTCCTTGGTTCAGAAAACTAAAATCAATTGAAAATTTGAAATTTTCTGCGTCAAAATTTCTAAATTTATCGAGAAAAGGCATTATTAAAATTAAGCCAAAAAAAATTGTTAATTGCATACGATTGGATTTATCCCAAAAATTTGCAAAAACCAGTAGCAATGATATATATAGAGCAGCCGACTGAAATCGTGGAATACTTGTAGGCATAACCAAAAAAATAGCCGAGAAGAAAAAAATAAATAGCAATATAAAAAATTTAAATTGAAAGGTTTTAGAATAAATTGACTTATTATTTTTATAAATATAATATAAAATGACAAGAAGTATCAAAGGCATTGGCCTTATAATATTATCAAATAATAGTCTTTCCATCTGATTCAAATCAATGATGGGATCACTCTCCAAGTCACTAACCACTCCACGAAATAGCAATCTTGGTATGCTAAAGTCATTTAAGTACAGGATGATAAATGCAATAAATCCAAATAAGAAAATTACCGATAATAAATTGACTTTTTTCACCGTAGGAAGAGAGTCAATTATTTTACTTAAGATATCTAACTTGATTTTAGAGCCGATAAAAAAAGCGGCTAATCCTATCAATATCAAGGAATTTGTAACTATTTTATAGAATTCATTTATTTCATCCCCACCCCAATAAAGGTTTTTATTCATCTCATCATTTAACGGCACCACCCCAAAAAAGAAAAACATAAAAACATAGACAAGCTTTACCAAAGAGTATGCTTTTGCATCATTATAAAATGCACCAAAGTAGGATGCAGAAATAATTAATATGCTAGTTAAAAATATAGCAATATTTTCAGGCACTATTGTTACGGAATAGATAAAAAAAATCGTTACTAAATACAAAAAATATGACAAGATGGTATTTAAAATTTTAATTTTGAAGCAATTAATATCATTAGTAATATTTAATTTTATCAATTTTAATCGCCAAAATTAGTTTGTAGCCTTACCTGATATTTCATATTTTTTCACAGATTTTAATGAGGCCATGCAATGGAAAAACAAGTTGTCACATTTCCCAGGCCCATAATCTAGTAACAGGTCAAGTTAGATAAAAATCTAACGTCGAGAATAGCAAATAATTTGTCTAACATTCTCTTTGAAGCGACGATAGGCGAATAGAATAAAACTTTGCGGGTTATGTAGAAATACTTTAAACAATCTTCGGTAACGGCAGCCATAAATTTTTTGAAAAACATACCGATCTGCAGCTACATCTTGCACAATTACTGAAGGATGCCTGAGGACGCCAATCGGTTTGCTAGCCGTGTTAGCCAGCGGGCTCTCTGCTAAAAACGTATGCGTCGCATCCAACCCAAAGCCAATATTGCTCACCAGATTGACATTAGGTGTCACGGTCAAGCCGTTGTGGTACCAAACGCATGCAGTCCAAGGATAGTCCCAAGTATCTATCTCGGAGCGATACATCCGGTCGAAAATTCTCTCCCAGTAATGACGAACGTCAGTATCTCGCCAGAATTCTATCCACATTGAACACTTTTTCCATTCAGGCCAAAAAGAGAGATCCATGTCTGCTCTCTGCCATGCGCGCCGCCAGCTTGCCCAACCCCAAATATGGTTGTACCGAGAAAAGTAGTAGCTACCGTCGCCACGCTGGATTCCATTCTGAAAGTTATCGCCAGTGATCATAGAAACACGCTTATCATTGAAATAGCGCTCAAGCATGGTTTCACAAAAAGTGAAAAAATCCGGGTGGGGCAAACAATCGTCTTCTAGAACGATCCCCTGCTCCTCGTGCTCAAAGAACCAGGTAATCCCGCCACTCACGGCATATTTGCAGCCTAGGTTTTCCTCCCGAAACAGCGTCTTCACTTCACAAGGCCAATCCACAGCTGTGGAGATCTCACGAACATTGGCAACACGCTCCGCTTCACCCTCCCTCCCCTCGCGCGGACCGTCGCCAGCAACATACAAACGCGGGGGTTTTGCCTGCCGAATGGCTTCGAACACCTGCGCGGTGGTATCAGGTCGGTTGAAAACCAAGAACAGCACTGCTGTTTTGAGAGGTGCTGGGGGAATAAAAGAGGATATCATTGGGTAACCGAGTTTTCTTGAGTTACTAGACCTACTGCACTAATTCGCAATATCAAACTACCTATCAGCATTAACGACCAACACATAACAACCGCTCAAAATACGCAATGGTCGGCTCCCAACCTAGGTCTTGACGCGCCAAGGCAATATTCGGCTGGCATTGTTTTGGATCATCCATCGGCAGCGGCTTATAAATGAGCTCTGAGCTCGAGCCCGTCAACGATTTCACCTTTTCCGCCAGTTCAATCATACTGAACTCGTCCGGGTTGCCGAGATTTACAGGGCCTATGAACCCGTCGTTGCTATTCATGAGGCGCACAAAGCCTTCAATCAGGTCATCCACATAGCAGAATGAGCATGTTTGGGTACCATCGCCGTAAAGGGTGATGGGTTCGTTGCGCAACGCTTGCCCTCGTCTTAGCACGAGCGCGGGCCGGTAGGATTCACCTTGCCCCAGTAGCTTTCCGGCTGCGGATGTACTTCAGGGTCGCCATATACCTCACTGGTGGAGGCCTGAAAGATCTTCGCCTTGGTACGCTTGGCTAGCCCTAGCAAGTTGATCGCACCGTACACGCTGATCTTGGTAGTTTGCACAGGGTCAAACTGATGGTGAAGCGACGATGCCGGACAGGCCAGGTTGTAGGTCTCGTCTACCTCGACATAGAGCGGAAAGGTCACATCGTGACTCATCAGCTCGAAATGTGGGTGGTCGAGCAAATGCGCGATGTTGTCCTTGGTATCGGTGAAAAGGTTGTCTAGACAAATGATGCCATGGCCATCATCCAGCAGACGCTCGCACAGATGCGAACCAAGAAATCCACCGCCACCGGTGATAAGGATGCGAAAGCGGTGGGAGTAGTTTTTCATAATTTCGATTTGGCCTTTTCAGATCGTAGTTCCATAATCTTCAATGATGCATCGAGAATAGTAGGAAATATATTTCGCTCTGTGGAGCGAAACTGAATTGCATTCCGACCGATACCAAACTGTCGATTAATTCGACCAAGAAGTGAGAAAAACTTAACAGTGGCCGATAATGACCATATCAATAATGAAGAGGTTATTATTCGCGCTTTTGAAATCTCATGCCGCACCGCATCTTCCCAAATCCCCCTTAAAAGTTGCTTTCTCTCAGGCTGTCCACGTTTATATGAAGCAATAAGCACCGCCGCCAACACATCTGCCCTGACCTTTTTTTCCCTGTGCTCGTGACTATTCAGCGGACTTTGCAAAAGACACTCATAGATATATAGTGGGCTGAATCCACTTGAATGAAGGTGGTAGGAAACTTTGTCCGAGATTGCTCTAGGGATGCAAGCATGCTTGACAGAAAGATTTCCTGAAAATTGCTCCGCATCGCGGTAGATACGATCAGACCGAGACATACTTTTATTAGATGTACCCACCCAAAACAAAGGCTCATCAACCCTAAGGTATTTATCTCGCGCCAATGATAGGGCAACAACAGAATACATATCTGGAATAATAGAATGATAAAAGCAACCACCAGATCTAAGCTTTATTTCTTCATAAAGCGAGCGCTTAATGGTGCTCGTGGTATAAATCTGGGGCATGTCAAAACAAGATCGATACCCTTTTAATACAGCATATAAATCTTTTTTTGTAGAACGCACCTGATAAGTTGGATTGGAGGAATAGCTAACAACGATATTTTTGTAAAAATCCTCACAACCTTTCCAAAAATAATAGGCTCGAACAGATGAAATAATATCGACTAGAGGATGCCGCTCAATATATCTATCAAGCCTTTCAAAAATATATGGCATTACCGCATCATCATCACCAAGGATTGATATCCATTCACCTCTTGCCTGACTGATCGCAAATTCATAGTGCGCAGCCATTGGGAGTGATAAACTGGGACTAATCACTCTTAACCGACAATCGTTAATTTCAGAAAGAATCCTTGCTGTCTCATCACTGGAAAAGTTGTTGGATACAACGAGTTCAATATCAGTTCTTGTAGAATCAAGTACACTCCGAATCGCATAATATAGGTATTCAGCGCGGTTTCGCGTTGGTATTACGATTGAGTACTTAATCGTCACTTCTATATTTCCTTAATTTATTGATCAATCGCAAGATAATTAAATCGACTACCCGTCATATGCTTGATTTCCGCCAAATAATTCGAATTCATGACGTAGATGACCGCATCATCCGGCAAATCGACCAAGGCTCTTTCTGGGGACAGCACCCTCAGTCCCGTTGCGGGCAGAAATTTTCCTTGCTTGGCTGGATTGATATCGATAACGGTATCAACAGTCAAGCCTGCGCGCTTGCGCAGCAAGGAAAAGATGACGCCTTTCGATGCGCCACCCCAAACGCAAAGAGGTGTTCTGTTCTGCTCTTCAGATTTTAATCTGGCAAGGAAGTCTGAAGGGAAGTCAACGGCGTCTGATCGATCAAACACTGGCTCTTGAAGTGATGCTAAATCAGCGACTACATACAGGTATTGATCACCAAAAAACCGCCCTCTCTTGATTACCCGGTTAAACATTCTGTCGAAGTCATTCAGGCGGAAATAATTCACATGCTCATAAAAAATGTCGAACCATGCGCGTTTACGAAGAATCCAGTCAAAGCAAGGCACTTCGATATAGATTAGTCCGCCGCCATCATTTGCATCACGCAACTGAC
>JAIXPN010000062.1 GCA_027486235.1 Burkholderiaceae bacterium | reverse complement strand
CTCACCGAGATGGCATCCAATGGGCTTATGATAATAGCTATGACAAGATAATCACCTTAGATTGTGATGCAACCCATCCGCCTGAATATATTCCGGATTTCATTAATGCTTCGGCACAATACGATATCGTCGTTGGGTCACGACACATTCAAGATACCAGCCTTGCAGATTGGAGTCTTAAAAGAAAGTTTCTAACTAAATTAGGGCATTTTTTAACATTTTATTGCTTGAACATTCCCTATGACGCAACTGGCGCCTTTAGAATCTACAATCTCAAAGAAATTCCAGAATCATTTTTAAAAAAAGTTAGATCTCAAGGTTATTCATTTTTTTTTGAAAGCCTTTTTGTTTTGCATCGCAATCATTTCAAAATTGGGGAAGTTGCAATACATCTGCCATCACGCATTAATGATCAATCCAAGATGCGCTATAAAGACATTTACGATAGTCTTTATTTACTAGCAACACTATTAATTGAAAAAACCTTCAGTCCATCAAAATTCATTATTGAAAAATCGCATGAATCTTAGGCACATCATTACCCGCGCTGACGCTTTTTTCATCGAGAAACCTTTTTCTTCGACTATCGCAGTATTGGGATTATTTTTTTCCATCCTCTATAGCAATGTTATTTTTCTTGGACTGGACACTCTTGAATCTGTACTCGGCAACCACTGGCAAACCGCAGATATCGAGGTCTTAAGAAAAGATCCAATTGCAGCCTTACTTCATCTGCACTCTCAGCCTCCCTTATTTAATTTCCTGTACTGGTTACTCGACACCCTCCCTGGGCGCGCATATGATTATTTTGTAATCATCAACTGCCTTGCGCAGTCCATTGTGGCTCTAATTGTTGTAAAAATTTCTAGTCAAATTCTCAAGTCGCCCACGGGTGGCTTTGGAATGGGAATTTTTTACCTAATTTCTCCAGCGACTTTACTTTATGCAACATATGCTTTTTACCCGCCATTAACCTCAATGGGCTTTGCGATTTTGGTTTATGGGTTTTTTATCTTACATAGCCGCACACGACTTGCGTCCATCTTGATCGTATCAGCAGTTTGCTATCTCTATTTGATTCGTAGTAGCTTTAGTCTTCCCGCTGGCATCATTTTGCTAAGTATCTTTATCTACCAAGCAAGAAACTATATCTCTAAACGATTCTTACTAACAACGGTATCGGCATGTTTGTTGATTATGCTTGCGCTACCAATGAAGAACTATCTACTGTATGGATTTTTCTCATCGAGCAGTTGGACCCCACTAAATGCCATTATGGCCTTAGGTATTAAAACACCCCTGGGGCCCTTTGCGACTCCAACAGAAATAAGAAAGGCGTATCCGGACTTAAAGTGCAAGAAATCCTATGGGTTATTAGATACCGAAGATAAAAAAACGAATGGGGAACCCAATTACAACTCCTGCTACTTTGTTGCTTATCTTAATGAACAAATGCCCAATGTGACTAGCGAATTTAGTGTTTTTAAATATTTAAGAAACATTAAGCGCAATATGGGCGCTTACTTTGATACTCCCGATGGTTATTTCTTTCTCACTAATCGAGATAAGATTGATTCCTATGCATTTGCCTATAACTTTTCGTTTTTAACAGCTTACTTTAAATTTCATCAAATTCGAATAGGATGTATCTTATTAGTTTTGTACTTAATTTACCGAGTAAAAAAACAAAAAGAATACTTGCCAGCAATTCTTTTAACGATTCTCACGCTCCATTTTTTTGCTCATACATTAACCGATGGACAAGAAAGTAGACGCCATGTTTTTGATATTGAGTTTATTTTCTACTTGATTTATTCAATACTGCTCTCCTCGCTTTACCAAAAATGGCTGCTCAAGCATGAACTAAAAAAGCTAGTGAAGGCTTGAGTCCGTACTGGTTATAAAGAGCCGTACTGGATTAATCAACACTATTGCCCTAACCGGGCAATAGCCCCTAGCGGATGATTTCTAATTGCGGTAGCGGGAACACTAGTTGAGTACCAGAAAATTTTGGATTTGTTACAAAAAAGGTCCTAAAGTGCCATGGGAGTACTATTAGGTAATCTGGCTTTTTTGCCAATAGCTCCGTCTCTGAAATGATGGGAATCCAGGTCCCTGGTGTAAGACAGCCAAATTTTTCTTGATTGACCTCTCCGATAAATGGCAAATCACGCTCCGTAAAACCACAATACTGGAGAAGGACATTACCCTTCGTTGAGGCTCCTAACGCGGCAACCAGCTTACCCTCTCTTTTTGCCTGTGCGACAAATTCAACTAACTGAATCTTTGCCTCTTCTGTTCGGGCAGCAAATACAAGAAATGGTGCAAGAGTGTTATAACCAAGATCAACTTCTCTTTGCAGGATCGTTTCAATTTTAGGTAGTATTTCACTCCCATTGGGGGCTTTTTTTACAGTGATGGAAAAACTACCGCCATTGACATCATTGAACTCCACATCAATGATCTGAAAGCCAACCTTTTGGGCCATAAATTGAATTTGCTTGAGGCAATAGAACTCAAGATGCTCATGACAAACCGTATCAAACGAATTGGTCTCAATCATGGTGGGCAGATAGCTTTGCTCAAATACCCAAATACCATCATCATCCAAGACTTCATGAATATTTCTCATAAAGCCAACAGGGTCTTCTAAATCATAAAACATCGAAAAAGAGGTGATTACCTTCGCCTTTTGATTGGGAAAACGCTCTTTGATTAATTTGGCAGAGAAAAAATCGGGTATGAGTTTAATATGCTCAAGGTAGTAGGATTTGAATTTAACCCCAGTTGGATCAACCCCAACCAGGGAAAGATTTTGTGGATAGGCTGCTAATGTGGTACCGTCGTTGCTACCAATATCAATGACTAAATCTTCAGGATTAAGCTTGACCATGGAAGTAATGCGATCAACCTTAGAGTGCAGATGTGAAACCATACTTTTATTGAGTCCGGATCTATAGCCATAATTCAGCCCATACATCTCACTTAGATCATAAGAATGCGCGAGCTGAACTAAGCCACAGCATTCAGCGCTATCTCCCATACACTTGACTAGAGATAAAGGTCCTATTGTTGCTGCCTTTGGATCTTTTGTTTTGGGAAAAACGCCAGTTAGCATTTGCTCACCCAAATCTAAGATGGGTGCTAGATTGGTATTACCGCAAATCCTACATGAGGAGATCTTTGTATACATAAATCCTTCATTTAACTCTTTTAAAGTACTAACTTAAATAACTAACCGCCTAATAAGGCAAGGTCATGATCAACCATACTACGAACCAATTCATCAAAGGTGGATTGTGGAGCCCAGCCTAAAGATCGCACTTTTTCAGAATTACCGACTAAGTTAACCGAATCGACCGGCCGATAAAACTCAGGGGAACTAATAACATAATCCTCATAATTGAGTCCAAGATAATCAAAAGTAAGCTCACAAAAAGACCTTACGGATCGACTCACGCCACCAGCAACCACGTAGTCTCCCGCTTCAGAGGCTTGAAGCATCATCCACATTGCTCGCACTGCGTCTCTTGCATGAATCCAGTCCCGCTGCATATCCAGATTACCCAATACTAAGCGATTAGCCAATCCCAGCTTAATCTGAGCAGCGGTATAGGTAATTTTTCGTGTCACAAAATTCGTTCCTCTTCGCGGACTCTCATGATTAAATAAAATGGCTGAGCACGCAAAGATAGCGTGTCGTTCACGGTAGATACCAACCATTTGATGACCGTATAGCTTAGCAACTCCATAGGGACTGATGGGGTAAAAAGGGGTGTTTTCAGTCTGAGGCATCGCCTGTACTTTTCCAAACATTTCTGCGCTTGATGCTTGTGCAAACCGAATTTGTGGATCAATCTCTTTAATTGCTTGTAATATTTTAGTAACCGCTAAGCCATTGATTAGGCTAATAGCCACTGGGTCTTCAAACATTTTTTCGCCCGATGAAAACGCTGCGAAATTATAGATTTCAGCAGGCTTATATGTTTCAATCATTTGACGCAATTGAAGCTCGCTTTGAAGATCCCATTCAGCCAACTCAATTGAATGCGCAACGTCAATCGGTAAAGCCAAATGTGCCTGAGTAATGCGATGGCTTGTACCAACGACGCGATAGCCTTTGTTCAATAAGAGCTCAGCACAGTATTGACCATCCTGACCGGAAATGCCGGTAATGATTGCGGTTTTCATATTCAATAATTAAGGCGCTCAATAAAGGGGATATAAATTATGTTCAAGTCTACCTGAATTAGCACCGTCGATGCTTTGTCATATTCCTGAAAAAATTCAGCAACTGCGGTTTACGATATATCGCGTTTGATCATGGGTGCAATATCGCTTGCAAACTGATCAGAATTGCGAATTAATGGTGATCAATCCAACCTAAGCCTTTTAAATTCAAAAAATTAGTACTAGAGGTTCATTTCACATATACAAGCTGCAGCGTCAGGATAAAAGGCACATCGCTTAACAAAGCCAAATTTATGGTTGTTAGCGGTTAGGCATTAAACCCCGTTCACTGGCGATGGCAATACTGAGTTAGCCAACGGGTGATGGCCTTTTTAAGCCCGTCATAACTTAGGGGATCGACCGGTTTGGCAGTAGATGGCTCGGTAAAGGTTTTCTCTACTCCAGACCTTACGGCTGCCAATACCGGATTTTTGTCAGGGGCGCAAATATTTTGAAAAAGAATCGTGAGTATCACGAAAAGAATCAACATGACGGCAATAAGGATACGAAACGCGCGCGGGCTCATCAGTTCAATGGTTTTCTATTTGACGGGATCTAAAACACTGGAATCTTTTTTAAGTCCACTTGAATAGTAGCGCCGTACTGTTCCGATAAACCAATCAATGAGCGAATTGGCAGATTACGCCCTTGTGAGAACCAGATCTCAAAAGTGGCGGTATCGTCTTTGGAGGTAGTTTTGTAAAAGCGCTGCGCCTTGATTTTTTTTCCATCGATCGGAAACTCCCAAATCTCGGCGGGAACTAGGGTGTAACGCTTTACGGAACGCGCGTCGCTCACCTGATAGGTGACAGGCTTAGTAGGTAGCGGTCGATCAATGAACTGATAGCCCACGCTCACCAAATCAATCAAAGAGCCATCCAGAGGTGCATTTCCTGTGGGGCTGCGAAAGGAGCCTTTAAAAAAGGTAATGGGTTTTGGGGGGCTCATACCGACTAATGAGAAGATCAGTATTGCCCCGCTTTTCTTGATAGACGTTTGAGACCATACCCGAAGGTCCCAAAGTATCTATGGATTCGCGGACCAAACGCTGACCACCTAGAGCAGTCGACATCCCAGCAATGAGATTACCCACTGAGGTAATTTGATAGGTGCTGCCAGTGATTTTTACTTGATCCACCACATTAGCGACTTGGACGCTCCCAGAGAGGACGGTGAAGACCTTCTCGTAGGAACTTGGTTGCTCATTCATTTTTTTGAGATACGCCGAGCGCTTATTTGCGTCCACACTCAGTTTGAGCTCATACTCAAAATTAGTATTAAATTCTTTTGGATTTT
>JAIXPN010000123.1 GCA_027486235.1 Burkholderiaceae bacterium | reverse complement strand
TTGGCGGAGCGGACGGGACTCGAACCCGCGACCCTCGGCGTGACAGGCCGATATTCTAACCAACTGAACTACCGCTCCGTATACAGCATCATGCTTGTCATCGCATGACTGGCGTCCCCAGGGGGATTCGAACCCCCGTACTCACCGTGAAAGGGTGATGTCCTAGGCCTCTAGACGATGGGGACCTTGGACTACTAAAACTTGTCTTACTTTCTACTACTTTGTTTGGTGGTGGAGATAAGCGGGATCGAACCGCTGACCTCTTGCATGCCATGCAAGCGCTCTCCCAGCTGAGCTATACCCCCTCGCGTCTACGCACTTCCAAAACAATCCGAGATTTTAGCCTATTTTTGCAAGACGCTCGATTACTTCCTCTTTACCCAGTATTGCGATCACCGCATCAAGCGCTGGAGTCTGGGTGGTGGCAAAGAGTGCATAACGAATCGGCATGGCTAAAGCCGGCATTTTGAGCTGGTGTTTTGCAAGGACAGTCTTCAAAATTGTCGCCACCTGCTCCTTGGTGTCAGCATCTTGGGTTTTGAGTAATTCTCTAAACTCAGCAATCACCGGCCCAATGGCTGCCGGAATATTTGCTTGAATTTGTTCCGCATTCAATTGGGGTCGCCCTTGGTAAAAGAGCTTAGCCCCCTCCACAATCTCTAATAAGGTATTTGCTCGGTCTTTCAGTAAACCAACCACAGATACAAAGTTAGGGCCCTGATCGGTGTTAATCCCTTGTTGATCGGCAAAGGGCTTACATAATTGCGCCAAGCGCTCCGGTTCACCATTTTGGATGTAATGGTGATTTAGCCAAAGCAGTTTCTCGGGATTATGTTGCGCGGGTGATCTGCCTAGATGCTCTAGATCAAACCAATGGATGAACTGTTCTTTGTTGAATATCTCCACATCTCCGTGTGACCACCCAAGACGCGCCAAGTAGTTCAGAATCGCTTCGGGCAAATACCCCATCTTTTGATAGTCGCGCACACTCAAAGCGCCATTCCGTTTACTCATCTTCTCGCCGCTCTCATCAAGCACAGTCGGCAAATGAGCGTAGACCGGAGGAGTGCCGCCAAGCGCCCTCATGATATTAATTTGACGCGGGGTATTGTTAACATGATCATCGCCCCGGATGACATGGGTGATTTTCATATCAAGGTCATCTACGACTACACAAAAGTTGTATGTCGGTGTGCCATCGGGCCTGGCAATAATAAGATCATCTAGCTCATCATTGCTAATCTCAATCATGCCCTTAACCGCGTCATTCCAGATCACCGATCCACCAATTGGATTTTTAAACCGAATAACTGGGTTCACATCGACTGGTGGGGTAGGCAAGGTTTTACCAGGCTCAGGTCGCCAATAGCCGTTATAACGCGGCTTTTGTTTATTCGCCATCTGCTCATCACGCAGGCGATTGAGCTCGTCCTCACTCATATAACAGTAATACGCACTACCTTCTGCAAGCATTTGTTGGAGGACTGCACGATAGCGATCCATGTGTTGCATTTGATAGATTGGACCTTCATCTGGATCAAGCCCTAACCAATGCATGCCTTCCAAGATCACCTCGACAGCCTCCAAGGAGGAGCGCTCTTGATCGGTATCCTCGATGCGCAGAATAAAGTCCCCGCCCTTACTTCTAGCAAAGGCCCATGGATAAAGGGCGCTACGAAGGTTACCTAAGTGGATAAAACCGGTTGGGCTGGGAGCAAAACGAGTTCGAATACGCATGCCCGTTATTATCTCAGGTTATGAATGAGCTTTTAGTCTTTGTTTGCAACGGCGCACCAGTGCGCGGAGAATTTGTATCTCTCGGTAGCACCTGGCAAAGTATTGTGGAGCGTCGCAACGATCCACCGGCAGTACAAAAGCTCATGGGAGAATTTGTTGCGGCGGCCACCCTACTCACTGCCACCATTAAGCTCAATGGCACCTTAATCATTCAGGCGCAGAGCAAGGGGCCTATTCAATTGCTGGTGGTGGAATGTACCTCGCAACTTGAGGTCCGCGCCACGGTCAAGCTCAATCCAGATGTGACCGAGATTCCGGATAATGCGACCTTAGCAGAGCTGCTCGATGCCGAAGGGAGTGGTCGCCTTGCGATTACGTTAGACCCGATTGATCGCCAAGCCTCGCAAATTCCGTATCAAGGTATTGTTGCCCTTAATCGACCATCTGCTACCCATCCAGGTCTATTGGAACCTATTGAGACCGTGAGTGAGGCCATCATGCTCTACATGCAAAACTCTGAGCAACTAGAGACGCATGTCTGGTTAGCCTGCAACTCTGAAACCGTAGGTGGCTTTTTATTACAACGCCTTCCTGATAGTGGCGGCTCATCTCAATATGATCCCGAGATGATGAGTGATGGCTGGCAACGAATCCAAATGCTGGGCAATACGATCACCAAGGATGAGCTCTTAACCGTCTCTCCGGAAACCCTTTTGCGTCGCTTATTTTTAGAAGAGTCATCACGCTATGG
The DNA here is from genome assembly GCA_027486235.1 of Burkholderiaceae bacterium. Lineage (GTDB taxonomy): Bacteria > Pseudomonadota > Gammaproteobacteria > Burkholderiales > Burkholderiaceae > Polynucleobacter > Polynucleobacter hoetzingerianus. The sequence goes on along the minus strand of JAIXPN010000123.1, from coordinate 23,056 downwards.
AGTTCATAGCTTTCCCACTCGTTTAGTGAAATTTTCTTGCCGTTGCTCGCGCCAACGTGTGGCTGATGTAATTCGTATGCTGGGTCACGATGAAGTTGATAGCATCTTGGCTGAACAAGGCGTAGTCGAGACCACCTGTGACTTTTGTGGCATGCAATACCGTTTTGATGCGGTCGATTGCAAACAGGCTTTCGCTAGCTCAACCCTCAGCGATGCTGTCAGACCACCCTCAAAGGGTCACTAAACTACTGTTTGGGTACGGGGGCACTTGTTGCCCCGCTATTCTCTCGAGGCACAATCTGCACGAAGTACTCACCCTCTTTGATCATGCCATGCTCTACTCGAGCGCGCTCCTCAATCGCACGAGTGCCCTCACGAAGATCTTTGACATCACCAGCTAATTTATTATTGCGTATCTCCAAAGCCGCATTTTTTTCTTTCTGGGCTTCCAGTTGTCGTTCTAACTCATAAACCTTTAGCCAACCTCCCTTACCAAACCACAGTGGGTACTGAATGATGATCAACAGTCCCAGCATGGAATAGATAATGAGGCGCATGCTTAATGCTTTATTGAGTATGTTGCGTTATTTGCCGAGATTGCGTAGGTTGTAGAACACCGCTTTGCCAGGATAGCTAGCCACATCACCAAGATCTTCTTCAATCCGCAGGAGTTGGTTGTATTTCGCAATCCGATCAGAACGAGAGAGCGAGCCGGTCTTAATTTGACCAGCATTGCTTCCTACCGCAATGTCTGCAATGGTGCTGTCCTCGGTCTCACCAGAGCGGTGAGAGATTACTGCTGTGTAATTAGCACGTTTAGCCATCTCAATGGCTGCAAAGGTCTCTGTCAATGTACCAATCTGATTGATTTTGATCAGAATGGAGTTAGCAATTCCTTTATCAATCCCTTCTTTCAGAATACGCGTATTGGTCACAAAGAGATCATCACCAACTAATTGGATCTTCTGACCCAGCTTTTGGGTAAGAGTGGCCCAACCATCCCAATCACCTTCGTGCATTCCATCTTCGATGGAAACAATTGGGAACTGGTCAGCAAGATTGGCTAAGTAATCCGCAAATTCAGAGGAGCTGAGTTGCAAGCCTTCGCCAGCAAGATGGTACTTACCGTCTTTATAAAACTCACTTGCAGCACAATCGAGGGCCAGGAGAACATCTTCGCCGGCTTTATAGCCAGCTTTCTCAATGGCACTCAAGATAGTTTGTAAGCACTCTTGATTGCTCTTGAAATTAGGAGCAAAGCCACCCTCGTCACCTACAGAAGTGGGCATATCTTTATCGTGCAAGATTTTCTTGAGGGCATGAAAGACTTCTGCACCACAGCGCAATGCCTCCCGAAAACTTTCTGCACCGACTGGCATGATCATGAACTCTTGAATATCAAGACTATTATTAGCATGCGCCCCACCATTAACGATGTTCATCATCGGCACAGGTAATTGCATCGCACCAGAGCCGCCAAAATAACGATACAAAGGTAAGCCCGCCTCCTCGGCTGCAGCACGAGCCACTGCCATGGATACTGCCAGTGTTGCATTAGCACCTAATCCGGCTTTGTTATGTGTGCCATCAAGATCGTTCAGGGTTCGATCTAAGAATGCCTGCTCAGTAGCGTCTAGACCCAAGACGGTCTCAGCAATCTTGGTGTTGATGTTCTCAACCGCTTTAAGAACACCCTTGCCGAGATAGCGCTCCTGATCACCATCGCGCAACTCAATCGCTTCGCGTGATCCAGTAGAGGCACCCGATGGTACGGCGGCTCTACCCATCACTCCAGACTCAAGCAAGACATCACATTCGACGGTTGGGTTACCCCTCGAATCTAAGATCTCGCGTCCAATGATGTCAACGATGGCACTCATGTAATCTCCTTAATCTAAATTCCGCTAGAACTGGATCGTTGCTACTGATATGTGGCGAATCGATCTTCTAAAAAAGTATTGGATTGCTTAATGACGGTATCAATGCTCTTTAGCGATTCTAAGAGCTCTTTTAGATGCTTTAACGGTACCGCATTTGGTCCATCAGAAAGGGCTTTGGCTGGGTCGGGATGGGTCTCCATGAATAAGCCACTAATACCAACTGCAACAGCCGCTCTTGCTAAGACGGGTACAAACTCGCGCTGCCCACCGCTACTACTGCCTTGACCACCTGGAAGCTGAACCGAATGGGTGGCATCAAAAACAACCGGTGCATTAGTGCTGCGCATAATGGCAAGGCTTCTCATGTCAGAGACTAAATTGTTATAGCCAAAACTGGCACCTCGCTCACAAACCATAAATTGATCGGGCAGATCCTTTTCTTTAGCAGCGCTTCGCGCTTTATTCACCACATTGTTCATCTCATAAGGCGATAAGAACTGACCCTTTTTAATATTCACGGGTTTGCCACTTTGCGCCACCGCGCTGATGAAATCAGTTTGTCGGCACAAAAATGCTGGGGTTTGTAAAACATCTACCACTGCAGCTACAGCCGCAATATCGCTAATCTCATGAACATCGGTGAGCACGGGTACGCCAATTTGTTTCTTAACCTTTGCCAGAATCTCTAGGCCTTTTTCCATGCCCAATCCCCGAAATGAGGAACCGGAGGAGCGATTTGCTTTATCAAAAGAGGATTTGTAGATAAAGGGGATATTGAGCTCAGCGCAAATTGCTTTAATCTCACCTGCAGTATCAATTGAGAACTGTTCTGATTCGATCACACATGGGCCGGCAATTAAGAAAAATGGTTTATTTAAACCAATCTCAAAGCCACATAATTGTTTGAACATATCAGACCTACTGGCGTGTTAGGCGGCGACAGCCGTCTTCGATTGTTGCCGCGCTAATGCTGCGCGGATGAAAGCCAAGAACAATGGATGTCCATCGCGCGGTGTGGAAGTGAACTCGGGGTGAAACTGCACACCAAAGAACCACGGGTGCATATTTTTTGGGAGCTCCATCATCTCCGGTAGATCTTCATTTGGTGTCCGCGCAGAGATGATCATGCCTGCTTTCTCTAATTTAGGAGCGTAGATGTTGTTGACCTCATAACGATGACGATGCCGCTCGTTCACCTCGCTGCCATAAATGCTGTAAGCCAAGGTATTGGCCTTGACTGGGCACCGTTGTGAGCCCAAACGCATCGTGCCGCCCAGATCTGAATCAGCTGCGCGCTTTTCAATCTTGCCTTCGCGATCAAGCCATTCGGTAATCAGTGCTACGACAGGGTTGGGGGTTTCTGGGTCAAACTCAGTACTGTTGGCAGCCTCAATCTTTGCGACGTGGCGAGCAAACTCAATCACCGCAAGTTGCATCCCTAAGCAAATACCAAGGTATGGTACGCCGTGCTCACGCGCATACTGAATCGCTTTAATCTTGCCCTCAGTACCGCGCTTACCAAAGCCACCAGGAACGAGAATGGCATTCAAGTCATGAAGGCAATCTAGATTGCCCTCCTCTAATCGCTCAGAATCAATGTAGCGAATATTAATCTTGGTGTGATTGTGAATGCCGGCATGACGCAAAGCCTCAATCAATGATTTGTATGACTCGGTTAAATCCACATATTTACCTACCATGCCGATGGTCACCTCATGTTGAGGATGCTCCATCTCATAGACCAAATGAGTCCACATGGATAGGTCAGCCGACTTAGCTTGAATATTGAGCTCCTTGCAAATAAGCTCGTCCATGCCCTGCTCTTGCAACATTTGCGGAATCTTATAAATCGTATCGACATCCCATACCGAGATGACCGCCTCTTCTCGGACATTGGAAAATAGCGAGATCTTGGCACGCTCATCTTCTGGAATTCGCCGATCGGCACGACAGAGCAATACGGTGGGCAAGATGCCAATCTCTCGCAACTTCTGAACGGAGTGTTGGGTTGGCTTCGTTTTTAGTTCACCGGCACTTTGTATCCAAGGAACCAAGGTTAAATGCACAAAAGCACAATCTCCTTTGGGTAGACGCAAACTCATTTGACGGGCAGCCTCTAAGAACGGTAGAGACTCAATGTCACCAACTGTTCCACCAATCTCGCAAATTGCGACATCCGCTTTGCCTTCGTGACTCGCTTTTGCGCCCTTCTCCACAAACGCTTGGATCTCATTAGTAATGTGTGGAATGACTTGTACGGTCTTGCCGAGATACTCGCCACGTCGTTCTTTCCGAATCACCGATTCATAGATCTGACCAGTGGTGAAATTATTACTCTTGCGCATCTTGGCGCTGACAAAACGCTCGTAATGTCCTAAATCGAGATCAGTCTCAGCGCCATCTTCGGTTACGAAGACCTCGCCATGCTGGAATGGACTCATCGTTCCAGGGTCAACGTTGATATAGGGGTCTAATTTGAGGAGGGTGACTTTCAGGCCGCGGGATTCAAGAATCGCGGCAAGCGAGGCGGCTGCAATTCCTTTTCCTAGGGAAGAAACTACACCACCAGTGACAAAAACGTATTTGGTCATCGCTTAACGTCTATTGGTAATACGCAATTATAGCGATAGCGGCGGATCTGTCTAAAAAAAGATCATTCGGGCTTGCCCTAGGTAGAATAATCAGATGCGCTTCATCGCCGCCGCCCTCATCACCCTTCTATCCCTGTTTTACTTCCTACCTGTAGCGATTGCCTTCTATCGCAAGCGTGCCAACACAGGGGCTATTTTTGCCCTTAATCTATTTTTGGGCTGGTCCTTAATTGGCTGGGTGATTGCCCTAGTATGGGCCTTAAAGGACGAAGAAATCCTCTGATAAGACGTCTTTCTAGGGGTATTCTGACTGGATCCTATGTCAGTAAAGTTTTACAATATAGCCTGTTCTTTTAGGCCCTTTTCTGATCAGGAAACCCATGTTAGACGCATATCACTCCCACTTTGCTGAACGCGCCGCTCAAGGCATCCCCGCACTCCCGCTGACCAAAGATCAAACATCTGAACTGGTCAAATTGCTTGTAAACCCTCCCAAGGGTTTAGAGGCAGAGCTGGTTGAGCTCATCAGCTATCGAGTGCCAGCGGGGGTTGATGAGGCAGCCAAAGTAAAGGCCGAGTTTTTAGATGCTGTCGCCAAGGGCAAAATCGCTTCCCCATTAATCTCCAAGGTCAAAGCAACGGAGCTATTGGGTACCATGCTCGGCGGCTACAACATTAAGCCACTTGTAGAGCTTTTGGAGGATAAAGACTGCGGCGCAGCAGCTACAGAAGCTTTAAAGAAAACTCTCCTCATGTTTGATTACTTCAATGATGTCAATGACTTAGCGCATAAAGGTAATGCCAATGCTAAGGCAGTTATCCAGAGTTGGGCCAATGCCGAGTGGTTTACAAGCCGCCCACCCGTGCCTGAGTCAATGACCCTCACAGTCTTTAAGGTCACGGGCGAGACCAATACCGATGACCTCTCCCCTGCTCCTGACGCATGGAGTCGTCCCGATATCCCATTGCATGCCACGGTCATGCTCAAGAACCCACGCCCCGGTATTGAACCTGATGAAGTGGGTGTTCGTGGTCCTATGAAGCAAATTGAGGCCTTAAAACAAAAAGGTCATCAAATTGCCTATGTTGGTGACGTGGTGGGCACTGGTTCCTCTCGTAAATCAGCAACCAATTCGGTTCTCTGGTGGACCGGTCAAGACATCCCGTTTGTCCCCAATAAACGCTTTGGTGGAGTTTGTTTGGGTGGCAAGATTGCACCGATCTTTTTTAATACGATGGAAGATGCTGGCGCACTGCCAATCGAGCTCGATGTGAATCAAATGAATATGGGCGATGTGATTGAACTGCGCCCTTACGAAGGTAAGGTACTGAAGGATGGCAAGATCATCTCTGAATTTACCCTCAAGTCCCCAGTCATTTTGGATGAGGTACGCGCTGGTGGTCGTATTCCACTGATTGTTGGTCGCGGCCTTACTGCTAAAGCACGCTCCTCTCTAGGCTTGCCAGCATCCACCGAGTTCCGGGTGCCCATCAGTCCTGCTGATAATAAGAAAGGCTTTAGTCTTGCTCAAAAAATGGTTGGTCGCGCCTGTGGATTACCAGAGGGTCAAGGTGTGCGTCCTGGCACCTATTGCGAGCCACATATGACCACCGTTGGTTCTCAAGATACAACCGGCCCAATGACACGCGATGAGCTGAAAGACCTTGCTTGCTTGGGATTTTCTGCAGACCTCGTAATGCAATCGTTTTGCCATACCTCGGCCTATCCAAAGCCAGTCGATATCAGAACACATCATGAACTACCTGCATTTATGACCAATCGGGGTGGCGTTGCTCTTCGTCCCGGTGATGGTGTGATCCATAGCTGGTTAAATCGTTTATTACTTCCAGATACCTGCGGTACGGGCGGTGATAGTCATACACGCTTTCCAATTGGTATTTCCTTTCCTGCCGGCTCCGGTCTCGTTGCCTTTGCTGCTGCAACTGGCGTAATGCCTTTGGATATGCCAGAGTCTGTTCTGGTTCGCTTTAAAGGCCAGATGCAGCCTGGAATTACCTTGCGCGATTTAGTTAATGCGATCCCTCTTTTTGCAATTAAGCGCGGTCTTCTTACTGTCGAGAAAAAAGGTAAGAAAAATGTGTTCTCAGGCCGAATTCTTGAGATCGAGGGCCTGCCCGATCTTAAGGTGGAGCAAGCATTTGAACTCTCCGATGCATCGGCCGAGCGCTCTGCTGGCGGCTGCACAGTACATCTTAATAAAGAGCCGATTATCGAGTACATGCGTTCAAACATCACCTTAATGAAGTGGATGATTGCAAATGGTTATGAAGACCAGCGCACGCTCAAGCGTCGCATTAAGGCCATGGAATCGTGGATTGCAAATCCACAATTACTCAAAGCTGATGACAATGCAGATTACGCTGAGATCATTGAGATCGATATGAATGAGATCAAAGAGCCAATCTTGGCTTGCCCTAATGATCCCGATGATGTGAAGTATCTCTCGGAAGTACAGGGTGACAAGATTGATGAAGTGTTCATTGGTTCGTGCATGACGAATATTGGCCACTTCCGTGCTGCTGGCAAGATCTTAGAGGGCAAGACTGATATTCCAACCCGCTTGTGGATTGCACCACCAACTAAGATGGATGCCATGATCCTTACTGAAGAGGGTTACTATGGGATCTTAGGTAGAACCGGTGCACGTATGGAAACACCCGGCTGCTCCTTATGTATGGGCAATCAAGCCCAAATCCGCAAGGGATCTACTGCGGTCTCTACCTCAACCCGCAACTTCCCTAATCGTTTGGGCATTGATACGCGTGTTTATCTTGCCTCTGCAGAGTTAGCAGCCGTGGCCGCTCTCATCGGCAGGATTCCGACGATGGCAGAGTATTTGGAGCAGTTCCAGTCTGTGAATGCCAAAGCGAATGATGTCTACCGTTATATGAACTTTGACAAGATCAAAGATTTCAGTAGTGTTGCAGATACGGTTAGCGTTTAAGTATTCTTAGATAGCATCAATACAAAAGCCCAAGGTTTTTTATGCCTTGGGCTTTTTTAATCCTGTTTTACTCTTAGATAAGAACTATTTCTTAATGCAAGACTGCATGTTGAGCTTGCTTCCTGCGTTTATGAAGTAGCCAGGCGCTATGGATTCTGGTGACGACCATAATTGGCCAGAGTAAAGCGCAAAGCAGGACCCAAAAAATGCGACTTTCAAATGGGTTGTCATCTGAGGTCTTTGGCTTGTGAGGACCCTCGCTGAACAAATGGCGCTGTGAATACGTTACAAACCCAAAACAAGCGCCAAACAGTATGAAAAGGCTGATAACAGTTGTGTCGTTGATCATTTTTACCTCACATAAAATATGTAAAGTAAATATTACACCTTTTTCTGTAAAAAATTGCTTTTATGACTACTTTTATAACTTTAGCTATCTGGATCATTTAGATAGCTAGACACTCCTCTTGATGGGCATTCACGGAACATAAGCCTTCGACCCAGCCCTTAGTAGGGAGTCCAGTCATGCTTTGAATCATTTTGGCGCGTTGCACAATAGGTTCCCAATCTGTTTTAATCATGGGGCCTTTAAAGGCGATAGCGACCGCATTGCAATCGTGGGATTCTGGGAATATCAGCACTCTACCCTTAAAGGCTTTGCACATATTGTTGAGATTGATATCAAAACTTTTATGCTGTGAGAACAAATTAACGGTCATGACGCCAGTCGCCTTTAGGGTGTTAAAACAGGCTTTATAAAACTCGAGCGAGCTTAATACAGGGCCTTTGGCATCGGCATCGTACAAATCCACTTGCAAGACATCGAACTGCTGGTGATGCCGTTTGTTTTTCAGAAAAGTCAGCGCATCTTCTTGCAGAACTCTTAGCTTCGCATGGTCATTCGGTAACTCAAACATGGTTCTTGCTGCGATGATGACCGCGGGGTTTAACTCTACAGCAGTATTCACAACATCGGGACAATGCTCTAAGGTGAACTTCGCGAGTGAGCCAGTGCCTAGGCCTAATTGTGCGATCTGCATCTTAGGCTTACTCTGCAAAAAGAGTAGCCATGCCATCATTTGCTGCGAATACTCCAGATAAATCTCATTTGGATTACGAATACGCATCGCACCCTGGATCCAGGGTGTACCGAGATGTAAATACCGTATGCCGCCTGATTCTGAAAACGTAACCGGCTCAGCCCTTAGATTTGCTCGCGCCACTTAGTTCACCCAAGCCCGGGCATTGCGGAACATGCGCAGCCACGGACTTGCGCCATCGTTGACTTGATTCCATTCCTTGGGGTACCAACTCATTTGTACATTCCGAAAGACGCGCTCAGGATGGGGCATCATCACTGTGAAGCGGCCATCACGCGTGGTCACGCTGGTTAATCCCTGGGGTGAGCCATTGGGGTTAAATGGATAACGCTCGGTCGCTTGACCGTGGTGATCAATGAAACGCATTGCAGCAAGTTTGTCTTGTTCGATTTGCACCAAATTGCCTTGGTGCTTAAAGTTAGCATAGCCCTCGCCATGAGCAACCGCAATCGGCAAATGGCTGCCGGCCATTTCTGTGAAGAATAAAGATGGTGAATTAAGGATCTCAACCATAACTAAGCGTGCTTCGTATTGCTCTGATTGATTACGTGTGAACTTGGGCCACGCTTGTGCACCTGGTATGAGGCTTGCAAGATTACTCATCATCTGACATCCGTTGCAGACCCCCAAGGCAAAACTATCCTGGCGTCCAAAGAACTCGGCAAATTGATCGCTCAGTTGCGAGTTGAACAGAATGGTCTTAGCCCAACCCTCGCCGGCACCAAGTACATCACCATAGCTAAATCCACCACATGCAACCAAGCCTTGATAGTCCTTTAGCATGGCTCGACCAGTAATTAGATCGCTCATGTGCACATCGTGGGTAGCAAAACCAGCGAGGTCCATGGCATACGCCATCTCTAAATGGGAGTTAACGCCCTGCTCCCGCAAAATAGCCATTTTGGGGCGAGTGCCCCGATGAATAAATGGTGCACTCGGGTTGTCGTTTGGATTAAAGCGAATGATTGGGCTCATGCCGGGATCGGTGGCATCATCAAGACTCTGATATTCGCTATCTACGCACAGCGGGTTATCGCGTAAGCGTGCAATTTGGTAACTGGTGTTCTGCCAAAGTTTTTGTAAATGGATACGACCTTCGGTATAGATGCATTTAGCATCGCGCCAGATCTCTAATCGATCACTTTGATTGGGCTTGCCAATCACATGACTAAAGGAGCTGATGCCGCAATCACGTAAAACCGCAAATACCGCATCACGCTGCGAGCGCTCAATCTGAATAACGGCACCAAGCTCTTCACTAAAAAGTGCCCGAATGGTTTGTTCATGGCGGCGACCGCTTACCTGACTCGCCCAGTTCTTGGCATCGCCATAATCGGGTTCAGTCTGCGGATCGATACAGAGTAAATCAACATTGATAGATACTCCGCAATGACTAGCAAATGCCATCTCAGCAATGCACGCTAGTAAACCGCCATCGGATCGATCGTGATAGGCTAAAACTGCATTGCGTTCTCGCAAAGAAATCATGGCCTTGGCAAATGCTTGGAGATCACTGGCGCGATCAACATTAGGTGCATTGGAATCAGTTTGATCAAACACTTGGGTCACGATACTGCCAGCCATCCGATTTTGATTGCGTCCCAAATCGATCAAAATGAGTTCAGATTCGGTATGCAGTTGTAATTGCGGAGTAAGCGTTTTACGAACATCTACAACCGGGGCAAATGCCGAGATGATGAGCGATACCGGTGCGATAACTTGCTTAGCTTGATCATGATCTTGCCAAGTAGTAGCCATCGATAAAGAATCTTTCCCAACAGGAATAGAGATACCCAGTTCAGGGCACAGCTCCATACCAACCGCTTTGACTGATTCATATAGTTTGGCATCTTCTCCTGGTAAGCCACAGGCTGCCATCCAGTTTGCCGATAGCTTGATATCTTCTATGTTGGCAATATCGGCTGCCAGAATATTGGTGATTGCTTCGCCTACCGCCATCTTGGCTGCTGCTGGGGCATTAAACAGAGCAACTGGAGTACGCTCTCCCATGCTCATCGCTTCACCCCGATAGCCCGAGTAATCCATCGTGGTAACTGCACAATCCGCTACTGGAACTTGCCATGGGCCAACGAAGGGATCGCGTGAGTTAAGGCCGCCTACCGTGCGATCACCAATGGTAATCAAAAAGGATTTGCTAGCTACGGTTGGCTGCTGCAAGACCAGCTCAATTGCATTTTTTAGTTCAATTTGATCGCAATCGAATGGTGCAAATTGGTCTTGAGTACTTTTAACATCCCGATGCATCTTGGGCGGCTTGCCCAATAGCACTTCCATGGGCATATCAATTGGATATTCTTGATCGGTTTGCTTGCTATGCTTTTGATCATGCAACTGCAGTTGGCGATGCTCAGTAGTGCGCCCCACTACAGCGTAAGGACAGCGCTCACGTTCACATATTTGGGCAAAGCGCTCAAGATCATTTGGATGAATTGCAATGACATAACGTTCTTGCGACTCATTGCACCAGATCTCGGCAGGACTCATGCCGCTCTCTTCGAGTGGGATGCTGCGCAACTCAAATTGTGCGCCAAGCTTAGCGCTATCAGCCAACTCGGGGAATGCGTTCGATAGACCACCTGCTCCCACGTCATGAATAGAAACAATTGGATTATTTGCACCAAGCGCACGACATTGATTAATAACTTCTTGTGCCCTACGCTCAATCTCGGGATTACCACGCTGTACTGAATCAAAATCGAGGTCTGCAGTATTGGCACCGGTCGACATTGAGCTTGCTGTGCCGCCGCCCATACCAATTCGCATTCCGGGACCACCCAACTGAATCAGAAGATCGCCGTTGTTGATCTCGTGCTTATGTGTATGAATAGATTCAATCGCACCAATACCACCAGCGATCATGATGGGCTTGTGATAGCCGCGTCGCTGACCAGCAATGGTTTGCTCAAAGACACGAAAGTAGCCACCTAAATTAGGCCGGCCAAACTCATTATTAAATGCTGCTCCACCCAGCGGTCCATCAATCATGATCTGCAAAGGGGTTGCAATACGCTCTGGCTTGCCGTAAGGCTTAGCCTCCCAAGGCATTTGCGTAGTGGGTATGTGCAAGTTAGAAACAGAAAATCCAGTAAGGCCTGCTTTAGGCTTGCCACCGATACCAGTAGCCCCCTCATCCCGAATCTCACCGCCCGATCCAGTTGCCGCGCCTTGAAACGGTGCAATTGCGGTCGGATGATTATGGGTCTCTACCTTCATTAAGGTATGAACCAATGCCCGCTTGGTTTGATAAGGGCCTGCTGGGCCAATCGATGTCCAAATATCCGCATCACACCCCTCCATAATTGCCGAATTATCCGAATAGGCAACTACTGTTCCTTTTGGCTGTAAGCGGTGCGTATTCCGAATCATGGCAAATAAAGAGTGCTCTTGTTCCTTGCCGTCAATGGTCCAGCTTGCATTAAAGATTTTGTGGCGGCAATGCTCGCTATTTGCTTGCGCAAACATGATGAGTTCGACATCGCTTGGATTACGCTGCAAGCGTTTGAAGTTTTCTTCAAGGTAGGCAATCTCATCAGGCGAGAGCGCGAGGCCTAGGGATTGATTAGCATGCTCAAGCGCAGCCTTGCCTTGCCCCATCACATCAATCCGCGAGAATGGTCGATTGGGTAAAGTTTGATATAAAGCGCTCACCTCGTTCTCTGCTGCAACGATCACTTCGGTCATGCGATCAAATAATGCGGCGCGCAAGATCTCCTCCTGCGCTGGGCTCAATTTACGTTTTGCGCTCCATTGGTAACGTACACCTCTCTCGATCCGCAAGACCTCAAGACCGCATTGACGGGCAATATCAGTAGCTTTACTTGCCCATGGCGATACCGTTCCAAATCGTGGGATCACAATCGCCGATTGACCGGTCTGCGTTCCAGCAAATGGTTCACCATAGCGCAGCAAAGCCTCTAGGGTGTTGAGTTGAGATGGCGATAGCTCCTCGACTGACCAAACAAAATGGAGATACTGGGCGCTAATGCTACTGAGCTCAATCCCTTGGGTAGCAAGGTGGCTTAAGAGCCGTTGTTGACGGAAGGCAGAAAGGGCATCGGCCCCGGGCAGACAACGGAAAAAGGACATTCTGAGATTATAAGAGTGCCGCGGGCCCTACTTGTCGATTTAGACCAAACGCCCGCCCTGAAGGGTCAGTTGGCGGCTACAACGCTTAGCCAACTGAGGATCATGGGTTACCAAAACTAAAGTTGAGCCATTCTCGCGATTAAGTTGAAAAAGAAGCTCAATGACTCTGGCGCCACTTGTTTCATCCAAACTACCGGTTGGCTCATCGGCAAATAAGATACTGGGCTCACTCACAAAAGCCCGAGCCAGAGCAACACGTTGTTGCTCACCCCCGGATAATGTTTTGGGGTAATGCGTTAATCGCTCACTTAGTCCAACTTTGGCTAAGCACGATGAGGCTGAAGCACGTGAGGTGCTTAATGCGTCTCCACGGATCTCCAGAGGCAACATCACGTTCTCTAAGGCATTGAGATGAGGAACAAGCTGGAAGGACTGAAAGACAAAGCCAACATACTGACCCCGCAACTTGGCACGACCATCTTCATCGAGTTGGCCCAGATCCTGCTGCATCATGTCCACAGTGCCGCTGGTAGGAAGATCTAAGCCGGCCAAAAGACCTAATAAGGTGCTTTTACCGGAGCCCGATGCACCCACAATGGCGACTGATTCTCCGGCTGTGATGGAGAAATTGATGTCTTGCAAAATAGCCAAAGGTCCGTCACTGGTCTGGACCGTTTTACCCACATGCCTTGCCTGCAAGACCGGGGGGGATTCATGCACAATACTCAATGTGAAACCTTCAATTAAACAGTTTGTCGTTGGATTGGCCTCCATCTTACTCGTGACCAGCACGCCCTTGCTGGCGCAAAGCAATAAAGCCCTTCCATCGAGTCCACAACTCTTGGTATTGGGCGACAGCCTTTCTGCAGAGTATGGTCTACCGCGTGGCAGCGGCTGGGTTCAATTGTTAAGCAATCAGTTGCGCAAGGATGGCAGTCCATGGCAAATCATGAATGCCAGCATTAGTGGTGAAACCACAGCCGGTGGACTCAGTCGCCTGCCAGATCTTCTCAAGCGTGTAAAACCACGCTTGGTGATCATTGAACTGGGCGCTAATGATGCCCTGCGGGGACTCTCTTTATCAGCCACTCAAAAGAACCTGAAAGAAATGATTGTTCTTAGCAAGAAAAGCGGAGCCGAGGTATTGCTACTTGGCATGCAGATTCCGCCAAACTACGGACAGGAATACACCAAGCAATTTGCTCGTTTATTTGTGTCCTTGGCGCAATCGGAGCAGGTGCCGCTCTTACCCTTCTTTTTGGATGGGGTTGCAACCCGACCAGAGTTATTCCAAGCCGATCGCATTCATCCTAATGAACAAGCGCAACCTATCCTGTTTGGCAACGTTTGGAAGGCATTAGAGCCTTTTAAGGAACTACTGAAAATAACTAACTAATTAATTAATAAGTGGTTCTAAGGATTAGTTCGATGAACCGCTGGCTGGCTTTAAAGGGTTAATCACTTTGACGTTTGCCAACATGCGCATGTGATTGAGAAAGGCTGCAAACTCAGCTTGTGCAGCCATCGCCTCTATTTGCTGAGCCTGTGCTGCCCTTACTTTGGCATCACCTGCGGGTGGTTGACGAACCTGATCTACGCGGTAGAGCGTAATTCCGCCCTCAGAGTTCTTCACAGAGACAACAGAAGGTAGTTTTGCAGGATCGACTGCCATAATCGCATCAAGCTGTGGGCCTAGAAGATCAGTTGGCTTATTGCGTGAGATCCACACTGCTTTCCCAAAACCATTGGCATCGCTTGGGTTCTTTTGCAAAGCCTCAAAACGAGTACCAGCTGCTTCAGCAGCAAGTTTCTCCGCAGCTTTGAAACTATATTGACGCTTTACTTCAGCGCTAACTTCTTTAAAGGGCAAGACCTTTGCGGGGTAAAAAGCAGTAACCCGCGCAGAGACAAATGTACCGGGCGCAATTTGGACAGCCTCAATGTTGCGCTTGTTCTTCAAAGCATCCTCATTGAACAGCGCCTGTACCACACGGCGGTCATTCATCGGATGATCTTTGCTTAAGCTGGCTTGACCGCCACGACCAACACCCTTGGCAGTTTGGATGGCAAGCTTTAGCTTATCAGCGGCAGGCTTTAGGCTATCCGCTTGATCGTAAGTAATATTGGCGAACTGATCGGCCTTGTCATTAAATGCCTTAGCATCTTCTTTTGAATCTGCTCTTAGAACAAGAAACTCCACATCGATGGTTTCAGGGGCCTCAAACAACTTCGTATTTGCTTGGTAATACTCTTGTAGCTGCGCTTCGGTTGGCGAGACTTTGTTCACGAAGTCAGCAGCTGTAAATCGCAATGCTTGAACTTGGCGCTCAGTCTCATACATGGTCGAGATAATATTGCTTAGCTTTTTATTGGGCAGTACAGTACGGGCAACAGAAGTAACTAACTGTTGCACCATCAAATCAAAACGCTGTGCATTCTCAAATTGATCAACGCTCATTCCAGCGTTGGCTAACAACTGACGATAGCGTGCGGTATCAAATGAACCATCTGGCTTGTAGAGTGCTTTGATCTCAGGAATCTGAGTCAAACTCTGGCTAAGGAATGCATTACTTACATTGAGCTTAAGATCGTTGACTGCAAATGCAAGCAAACGTTGTTGCACCAACTCATCGAGTACCGCTTGACGAAATGGCATGCTCTGAGCAATTTGACTATTTCCGCCAAAGCGCTCTGCTTGACGCTTGGCATTGTTGTCCACCTCTAAAGTGGTGATCGCTTTACCGTTGACCTTAATGAGGTCTGTATCTTTATCAAACAGATCTGTGTAGCTAGAGATACCAAAGAATGCAAATGAGGGGACGATAAACAGCAGCAGAATGATTTGCAGCAGTTTTTGGTGTTTGCGGATGGAATCAAGCATGAATTAAAAAGATGGTGGGTGCTAACGGGATCGAACCGCTGACATTCTGCGTGTAAGGCAGACGCTCTACCAGCTGAGCTAAGCACCCTAAAACGAACAAACGAGATTGTAACTTAATGTTTGATTACATCTCCAGATGTCGAAGCGCTGGACGATTTAGCCGACTCGGCCGCCTTCTTAGCAAGCTCTTCTGGGCTTGGATCCGGCAAAGGCTCAGGCTTGCGCTCAAGCGCCAGTTCCAAGACCTTGTCAATCCAGCGAACTGGCACGATCTCAATAGCGTTCTTAACGTTATCGGGGATATCAATCAAATCCTTCACATTCTCCTCGGGAATCAAGACCAGCTTGATTCCACCACGATGGGCAGCCAGTAATTTCTCCTTGAGACCACCAATTGGTAATACCTCGCCCCGCAAGGTGATCTCACCGGTCATCGCGATATCCGACCGCACCGGAATTCCAGTAAAGACCGAAACCAATGCGGTTGTTATTGCAATACCAGCGGATGGACCATCTTTTGGTGTGGCGCCTTCTGGAAAGTGAATATGAATATCCTTTTTCTCGAAAGCCTCATCGGTAATGCCTAAGCCCTTGGCGCGTGAGCGCACAACCGTACGCGCTGCTTCAACCGACTCCTTCATCACATCACCAATGGAACCAGTGCGAGTAATACCGCCCTTACCCGGCATCAATG
Source organism: Burkholderiaceae bacterium (assembly GCA_027486235.1). GTDB lineage: Bacteria > Pseudomonadota > Gammaproteobacteria > Burkholderiales > Burkholderiaceae > Polynucleobacter > Polynucleobacter hoetzingerianus. The sequence continues at coordinate 6,837 of JAIXPN010000123.1, read as the reverse complement.
CTGCTTCAATGGTCAATAGATCACCACCTACTTCAGTCCACGCAAGACCGGTAACCTGACCAACCTGATTCTCCTTAGAAGCTGAACCGAAATCAAACATGCGTACTGAGAGGAATTTCTCTAAATTATCCGCATCGACCTTGATAGGCGCACTCTCTTTTTTCAAGAGCAGCATCTTTACGGTCTTGCGGCAAATCTTACTAACCTCGCGTTCAAGAGCTCTCACACCAGCTTCGCGGGTGTAATAACGAATAATGTTCCGAATTGCACTCTCATCAATACTTAACTCACCATCTTTCAGGCCGTTGTTCTTAATTTGTTTAGGAATGAGATAGTTCTTCGCAATACTCAGCTTCTCATCTTCGGTATAGCCTGCCAAACGAATGACCTCCATACGATCCAGCAATGGACCAGGAATGTTCAGTGAGTTGGCCGTTGCCACAAACATGACATCGGAGAGATCAAAATCAACTTCGACGTAGTGATCTTGGAACGTATGATTTTGCTCAGGGTCTAAGACCTCAAGCAAGGCGCTGGCCGGATCACCCCGAAAATCCATGCCCATCTTATCGACCTCATCAAGTAGGAATAAGGGGTTGCGCACCCCAACCTTGGTAAGGCTGGTGAGGATCTTGCCGGGCATTGAGCCAATATAGGTACGACGGTGTCCGCGGATCTCGGATTCATCACGCACACCACCTAAGGCCATGCGCACAAACTTACGATTGGTTGCTCGAGCTACCGATTGTCCTAAGGAGGTCTTACCAACCCCTGGAGGACCTACTAAGCAAAGGATTGGGGCCTTCACACGATCAACGCGTTGTTGCACTGCTAGATATTCCAGAATTCGCTCTTTTACTTTATCAAGGCCATAGTGATCCTCATTGAGCACTTTCTCAGCATTGCTCAGATCATTATTGATCTTGCTCTTTTTGCGCCATGGCAAATTCACTAAGGTGTCAATGAAATTACGAATCACCGTTGCCTCAGCAGACATCGGCGACATTAACTTTAGTTTTTTCAGCTCAGACTCGGCTTTCTTTAAAGCATCCTTCGGCATGCGAGCTGCTTTAATGCGCTTTTCAAGCTCCTCGAGATCGGCGCCCTCTTCACCTTCGCCTAATTCTTTCTGAATTGCTTTGACTTGTTCATTGAGGTAGTACTCACGCTGACTCTTTTCCATCTGACGCTTCACACGACCACGAATGCGTTTCTCCACCTGCAAGATATCAATTTCACTCTCGAGATCGGTTAGCAGACTCTCTAAGCGTTGCATAACGCCATTCATCTCCAGGAGACGTTGCTTCTGCTCCAACTTCACAGGCAAGTGCGCACAGATCGTATCAGCAAGACGACTGGGGTCATCAATGCCTGCTAAGGAAGCCAAGATCTCTTGCGGAATCTTTTTATTAAGTTTGACGTACTGATCGAACTGAGCCATGATGGCGCGGCGCAATGCCTCTGTCTCATGAGCATCGACTACTTCAATCTCTTTGGGCGTCGCTTCGCAGCTGAAGTAACCCAAACTGTCTTCAATTTGACTTACTTCGGCGCGCTGTGATCCCTCTACCAACACTTTGACTGTGCCATCAGGAAGTTTGAGCATTTGCAAGATGCTTGCAATACAGCCCACTTCGTAGAGGTCTTCGACAGAGGGTTCATCTTTTGCTGCAGCCTTTTGAGCCACCAAGAGCACACTCTTACCGGTCTCCATAGCGGCTTCTAGAGCTTTAATTGATTTGGGGCGACCCACAAACAAAGGGATCACCATATGGGGAAACACCACCACGTCCCTTAAGGGCAACAAAGGTAACTGGATGGGTTCAGAAGGAAGTAGTAATTGTCCTGGCATTGCGCTGGTCTCCAGTTAGTTCTGTAATAAGCATACTACCTATATGGGGTGAAGGCCCCAAAACTCAATACCAATAGTGCAAAAAAGGTGAAAAATAGGCAAAAAACTGGCTTAAATCAATAAAAATTGACGATTTGATGTGTTTTTACCTTACTGTCCAGGCCCAGCTGGCCCTAAGCCTTCTTAGAGAGAGATTGCGAGTCAGTATCGGCCTCAGAGCCCTGCTTGTAGACCATTAAGGGCTTGGCTCCGCTTTCAACGGTATTCTCGTCGATAACAACTTTTTGGACATTTTTCATGGAAGGGAGCTCGTACATCGTATCCATCAAAGAGCCCTCCAAAATCGAGCGTAGACCCCGTGCACCCGTTTTACGGGCAATGGCTTTCTTGGCGATAGCAGACAGGGCCTCTGGACGAACTTCAAGCTCTACCCCTTCCATAGCCAACAGCGCCTGATACTGCTTAACCAGTGCATTCTTGGGCTCGGTCAGAATGGCGACTAATGCGGTCTCGTCCAACTCTGCTAAGGTGGCAACTACGGGTAAGCGGCCAATAAGTTCAGGAATTAAGCCAAACTTGATTAGATCTTCAGGTTCCACATCAGCAATGAGCTGACCAATACCACGACCATCTTTTGCGGCAACCTCTGCGCCAAAGCCGATGCCGGTCTTTTGCGTCCGTTGCTGAATCACTTTTTCTAGGCCGTCGAAGGCGCCACCGCAGATAAACAAGATATTAGTGGTGTCAACTTGTAAGAAGTCTTGATTAGGGTGTTTGCGACCGCCCTGAGGGGGAACCGAGGCCATGGTGCCCTCAACGAGTTTGAGCAATGCTTGTTGCACACCCTCACCGGATACATCGCGCGTGATGGATGGATTATCTGATTTACGTGAGATCTTATCAATCTCATCAATGTAAACAATGCCGCGCTGCGCTTTTTCGATGTTGTAATCGCAGTTTTGCAATAGCTTCTGAATAATGTTCTCGACATCTTCACCAACATAGCCAGCCTCAGTTAAGGTCGTGGCATCGGCCATCACAAAAGGAACATCCAACATGCGCGCCAAGGTTTGGGCTAACAAGGTCTTGCCCGATCCTGTGGGCCCAATTAACAAGATATTGCTCTTGGCTAACTCCACACCATCCACTAAAGGTTTATTGTTGCCAGCCTGGGCACTTGGGCTAGCTTTGGCGCTCTTGCCCGCATCCGGTTTGTCTTCCTCGGCCTTTTTGGCTTTAGGCGCCGGTAGATGCAAAAGGCGTTTGTAGTGGTTATAGACCGCAACCGCTAGGGTCTTCTTAGCAAGATCTTGACCAATCACATACTGATCGAGATTAAGACGAATATCTTGGGGAGACGGTAAAGCATCGCCTTTGCTGGCTAGAGGCTCTTTCGCAATCTCTTCTTGAATAATATCGGTGCAAAGGTCAATGCACTCATCACAAATAAATACAGATGGACCGGCAATTAGTTTTTTGACCTCATGTTGGCTCTTGCCACAGAAGGAACAATAGAGTGTTTTATCAGTTGATAAGGTCTCGCTCATTGCGTCCTTTCAGAGAGCGTTAACTACCGCGCTTCTCAATCACCTTATCAACCAAGCCATAATCTTTGGCTTGATCGGCAGACATAAAGTTATCGCGATCGGTATCTTTGGCAATGGTCTCAATCGTCTGACCAGTTCGCTCGGAGAGAATGGTGTTGAGGCGCTCACGTAGGTAGAGAATCTCTCTCGCCTGAATCTCAATATCGGACGCTTGGCCGCGGGCACCACCCAATGGTTGATGGATCATCACCCGCGCATTTGGTAATGCGTAACGCTTACCTTTTTCACCAGCTGCCAACAAGAATGCACCCATGCTTGCAGCCATTCCCATACACAAGGTGCTGACGTGAGGCTTAATAAATTGCATGGTGTCGTAGATTGCCAGACCAGCCGATACCGATCCGCCTGGAGAATTGATGTAGAGAGAAATCTCTTTATCGGGGTTTTCACTTTCCAAGAAGAGCAATTGCGCAATGACTAGGTTTGCAGTTTGATCATTGACCTCGCCGACCAAAAAGACGACACGCTCTTTGAGAAGGCGGGAGTAAATATCATAGGCTCGCTCACCACGTCCGGAGGTCTCTACAACCATTGGAACCAAACCTAGGGCTTGGGTGTCTAATGCGCTCATTTGCTCATTCATCTGACTCATGTCGATGGCTTACTTTCTGGATCAGTTAGGTCTATTAATTGCGAATAGGAACAGATTAACTCATTTTGCTCAGCTCTTCGAAAGTCACCGCTTTATCGGTCACCTTAGCCAAGCTGCAAATATGTTTCACGACGTTCTCTTCCAAAACCACTGCCTCGACCTCTTTGAGGCGACTTGGATCACTGTAATACCAACGCATCACTTCTTTGGGGTCCTCATAGGTTGCCGCGGTCTCCTCAATCGAGGCCTTAATTTGCTCTGGAGTGGCAGTTAAGTTTTGTTGCTTAACCAGATCAGAAAGAATTAAGCCGAGGCGCACACGCTTATCCGCTTGTTCTGCAAACATCTCAGGAGGAATTGGAGCATCTTTTGCATTTGGAATGCCACGCTGCATAAGATCATTGCGAGCAGCCTCGACCAAACGCTCCTGTTCACCGGTAATAAGTGATTTAGGAACATCTAAGGGGCACTGCTTTACTAGCTCGTCCATTACTTGGTTTTTAAGAAGGGCTTCGGTGCGACGCTTTACCTCACGCTCCATATTGGCCTTGATCTCACTGCGCATCTTCTCAACGCCGCCCTCAGTGATGCCCAAAGATTTTGCAAACTCTTCATCAACAGGGGGCAAATGAGCCCATGCCACATCTTTCATGGTGATCGTGAACTCAGCAGTCTTGCCCGCAACTTCTTTACCGTGATAGTCATCGGGAAACTTCATAGGGAAGGTTTTGTTCTCACCCTTTTTTAGACCAATCGCCGCTGCCTCAAACTCAGGCAACATCTGGCCCGCACCAATGACAAACTTAAAGTCTTCAGCCTTGCCACCAGCAAACTCAACGCCATCGATCTTGCCAACAAAATCAATCGTCACTTGATCGTCTTTTTGTGCACTTGTATCGGCACCGCCATCGCCATGGTCACCGGACTCACCGCGCGAGTGATAATGCACGCGTTGCTTGCGAAGCACTTCAAGAGCACGATCAATCTCTGGATCATTCACATCGGTGGTGTAACGGGTAAGTTCAGAAGCGCTAAAGTCGCCAATCTTTACCTCGGGCAGCACCTCAAAGAATGCATCAAAGACAATTTCATCGGCACCAATCTCGCTCTTAGGCTCTAAGCGAGGCTGGCTGGCTAATTTAATTCCCTCTTTCTTGCTCACTTCATAGAAGAGTTGTGAGGCTTTGTCGTATTGCACTTCAAAATCAACTTGCATGCCATATTGCTGCTCAACCATTTTCTTGGGTACTTTGCCTGGACGAAATCCGGGCATCTTCATGGACTTGCTAATTTTGGTTAAACGGGCCTCACGCGCCTGATTGATATCAGCACGATTAAATTGCAGAGTAATTTTGCGGTCTAAGCTACCTAAGTTTTCGATTTGCACTACAGCCTCTTAATGTAAGGTTATTTGTGAACACTAGCCGAGCAGCCTTGTGGTGCGAGGAGGGGGACTCGAACCCCCACACCATTTCTGGCGTCAGGACCTAAACCTGGTGCGTCTACCAATTTCGCCATCCTCGCTATATCTCAAGCGTTGCAGACACTACCCAGCCAAGAATTCACGTAAAAGGTAGATTCTACAATGCCTTAAAGAGGAGAGCCACGGCATGGACGGCGATTCCCTCACCTCGGCCTAGATGACCCAGAGATTCATTGGTTTTGGCTTTGAGGTTTATGTGGCTGGGGGTGACATTCAAATCGCTCGCAATATGGCGAATCATTTCAGGCAGATGGCTGGCTAACTTCGGTTTTTGGCAAATCACAGTTGCGTCTACATTACCAACGTGGTAGCCCGCAGCCTGAACTTTTTGCAAGGCTGCTCGCAGCAGCACCCTACTGTCCATGTCTTTAAAGCGCTCATCATCATCCGGAAACATTTGACCAATATCGTTGAGACCTGCAGCACCTAGTAAGGCATCGGTAATGGCATGCAAAAGCGCATCGGCATCGGAATGGCCGAGTAAACCTTTTTCATAAGGGATATGCACCCCACCTAAAATTAATTTGCGCCCAGAGACCAGGGCATGAATATCGTAGCCCTGACCAATCCGAAATGGAATGTTGTTTGCAGACATTGTCATGGCTCCATTTTAGTGCTGCGCTTGCAGAACCAACTCCATAAGCTCCCAGTCGGCCGGATGCGTTACCTTGAAATTACGGGTTGCACCCTCGACCAAAAGAGGTTGACCCCCTGCACGCTCAATAGCACTGGCCTCATCGGTAATATTTGCACCGGCAGCAATCGCCTCACTCAAGGCATCGTGCAGGGCTTTTAATGGAAACATTTGCGGGGTTTGTGCTTGCCACAGCCGGGAGCGATCAATCGTCCCTTTTGCACGCATTGCATCCTCTGTCGTTTCTTTCATAGTATCGGCCACCGGAATTGCTAATAAACCACCATCATGAATACGTTGTGGATCAGCCTGCTCTTGTGCGCTGACCAGAGTAATAAGACGCTCAATTAGTTGGGGAGTAATGCCTGGACGCGCCGCATCGTGTACCAAAACCCAATCCTGCGGATGTACACCCGCCTTTAGCATTGCAGCTAGTGTATTTGATACCGTTTGCTGACGCGTGGGGCCGCCCGTTTGTAGGAACTCAAACCGTTTTACGGGTTTTGGATACCGCGATTTAAGGTCGTAACTCAGTTGATCAGAACCGGGACTCATTCCAATCCATACCGAGTCAATTTCGGGACAAGCAAAAAAGGCATCTAGCGCATAAAGCAACATGGGCTTACCAGCGAGTTGGCGAAATTGCTTTGGTTGATCTCCGCCCAAGCG
>JAIXPN010000065.1 GCA_027486235.1 Burkholderiaceae bacterium | reverse complement strand
TTCTGGAGAACCTCTATAATCTGATTTTGCGACTAGGGGTTTTGCATGCGACTCATACAAAAAGCACTGACGTTCGACGATGTGCTCCTCGTGCCGGCTTATTCGGCTGTTCTCCCTCGTGACACCAATTTGGTCACTCATTTAACCCGCGATATTAAGATCAATATCCCGTTGGTATCCGCTGCTATGGATACTGTCACAGAAGGACGTCTTGCGATTGCGATGGCCACTGAGGGTGGAATCGGGATTATTCATAAGAACCTCAAGCCAGCAGAACAGGCAAAAGAGGTAGCCAAAGGAAAGCGGTATGAGGCTGGAGCCTTGCGCGACCCAATTTCCATTAGTCCGGATATGACAGTTCGGCAAGTCATCCAACTATCAAAAGAGCACGGCTTCTCAGGATTCCCTGTGCTTCAAGGTAAAACAGTAGTCGGCATTATTACCAACCGTGACCTGCGCTTTGAAGAGGAGCTGGATGCACCCGTGAAAGCCAAGATGACTCCACGTGAGCGTCTTGTCACTGTTAAAGAGGGTGCAAGTTTAGAAGAGGCAAAGCGCTTAATGAATAAGCATCGCTTGGAGCGAGTGCTTGTTGTGAACGATGCATTCGAACTACGTGGCTTAGTAACAGTTAAAGACATCATGAAGGCCACTGAGCACCCAAATGCTTGTAAAGACAGTGAAGGCAAATTACGCGTTGGCGCAGCAGTCGGAGTTGGTCCTGACAACGATGAGCGGGTTGAGCTTCTGGTGAGAGCCGGTGTTGATCTGATTGTGGTCGATACTGCTCATGGACATAGCCAAGGTGTTCTTGATCGAGTTAAGTGGGTCAAGAAAAACTATCCTCAAGTGCAAGTAATCGGCGGCAATATCGCAACAGGCGAGGCTGCCAAAGCGCTAGCCGATCATGGTGCTGATGGAGTGAAGGTTGGAATTGGGCCAGGCTCTATTTGTACTACCCGTATTGTGGCCGGTGTTGGTGTTCCGCAAATCACTGCAGTGGTCAATGTCGCTAGTGCCCTAAAAGGCAGTGGCATACCATTGATTGCCGATGGTGGCGTGCGCTACTCTGGAGATGTTGCAAAAGCCCTGGCTGCTGGCGCTCATTCTGTCATGATGGGTGGTATGTTTGCGGGTACTGAAGAAGCGCCTGGTGAAGTATTTCTATACCAAGGTCGCTCCTACAAGAGCTATCGGGGCATGGGTTCATTGGGTGCCATGGCCGATGGTGCTGCCGATCGTTACTTCCAGGAAGATATTAGCGCCGCTAATGCCGATAAATTAGTCCCTGAGGGTATTGAAGGGCAGGTACCTTATAAGGGAAGCGTTCTGAGCATATTGCATCAGTTGACGGGTGGTATTCGTTCGTCAATGGGATATTGCGGTTGCAAGACCATTTCTGAGTTGCATGAGAAGGCAAGTTTTGTGGAGATTACTTCTGCTGGCGTGCGTGAGTCGCATGTCCATGATGTAAAGATCACGAAGGAAGCCCCCAATTACCATATTGACTAAGAATCGAATCGAGTAAAGCCGTGCACGACAAGATTCTGATTCTAGATTTTGGTTCCCAGGTTACCCAACTGATTGCTCGTCGAGTGCGAGAGGCAAGGGTTTATTCCGAGATCTGGCCCTATGACTGCGATCCAAAAAAGATCGAAGACTTTGTTCGTAAGCAATCATGCAAGGGCATCATTCTCTCAGGCGGCCCAAGTTCTGTAACCGAGCATGAGAGCCCCCGTGCTCCGCAAATTGTGTTTGATCTTGGGGTTCCTGTTTTTGGTATTTGCTACGGAATGCAAACGATGGCAACCCAGCTTGGCGGCAAGGTCGCTTCTGCGGAGTCTTTGGGTAAGGCCCGTGAGTTTGGCTATGCCGAGGTGAGGGCGCATGGACATACCGACTTGTTAAAAGATATTGAAGATCATCGGACATCAGAGGGCTACGGTATTCTGAAAGTGTGGATGAGTCATGGTGATTCTGTGACTGAGCTGCCCCCTGGATTTAAGTTGATGGCCTCAACCCCTTCATGCCCGATTGCGGGTATGGCTAATGAAGAGAGACACTTTTACGGTCTCCAGTTTCATCCTGAGGTCACCCATACCTTGCAAGGTACTGCCATCCTCAATCGCTTTGTTCATGATATTTGTAAATGCGGATCTGATTGGGTGATGGGCGATTACATTGCAAAGGCTGTGAGCAAAATTAAGGAGCAAGTTGGTTCTGATGAGGTAATTCTGGGTTTATCGGGTGGTGTGGATTCAAGTGTTGCAGCCGCACTGATTCATCGTGCGATTGGAAATCAACTGACCTGTGTCTTTGTCGATCATGGACTATTACGTCTTCATGAGGGCAAAATGGTAATGGACATGTTTGCTCGTAATCTTGGCGTTAGGGTCATTCATGTGGATGCAGCGAACGAGTTTTTAGGAAAACTAAAGGGTGTGACCGACCCTGAACAAAAGCGCAAGATTATTGGTAAAGAGTTTGTGGAAGTGTTTCAGAGAGAGTCTGCCAAGATCAAAAATGCCAAATGGCTTGCACAGGGAACCATTTACCCTGATGTAATCGAGTCTGCTGGTAAAGGAAAAAAGAGCGCACACACGATTAAAAGCCATCATAATGTTGGCGGCTTACCAGACGATATGCATCTTCAGTTATTGGAGCCATTGCGCGAGTTATTCAAAGATGAAGTTCGCTCACTAGGCTTGGCACTTGGTTTGCCAGCTGAAATGATTGATCGTCACCCATTCCCTGGCCCTGGTTTGGGGGTCCGGATTTTGGGGGAGGTCAAACCAGAGTTTGCAGATCTACTGAGGCGTGCAGACGCTATCTTTATCGAGGAGCTTCGAAACACTATTGATCCACAAACCCAAAAGTCATGGTACGCGCTCACCAGTCAAGCATTTGCTGTTTTCTTGCCGGTGAAGTCAGTTGGTGTAATGGGCGATGGTCGCACCTATGAATATGTCGTTGCTCTGCGAGCTGTACAAACTCAGGATTTCATGACTGCTCACTGGGCTCATTTACCGCATGAGCTTATGGGTAAAGTATCAAACCGAATTATCAATGAAGTCCGCGGTATTAATCGAGTGGTCTTTGATATCAGCGGTAAGCCGCCATCCACTATTGAGTGGGAATAAAAATTCTAGAACTTTTTAATTTACATACAAGCAATATCATATTTGCCAAGTATTTTCTGTGTAAAAAGATTATCAAGTGATCCGCCACATAGACGGCATAAGTAATCCGTTTGCCGTTTAGTTTCGTTTGTCATTTCAGCTTTCTCCAATCTAAGAATTGTTTCATGAGAAGCAGAGACTCTTTGAACTTTACCTTGATTTTACGTTTAAAGCCTTTGATTTTATTTTTAAAGCGCTTCTTCCATAGCAAATCAGTTGTATGTTCAGTAATCCCGGTATTAATCATTAATGGATTAATAAAAAGCTTAGCGCCTTTTTGTTTTAATTTTTTATGAAAAAAAACATGCTCACAGAGATCCTCTCCCGTTTCTGTAACACCCATATATTTACATTCATTAAACATGTGTTTTTTGTATACTGCAAATCCGCCAAAAGCTGACTCAACTTCAATCCACTCCGAATCTTTTGGTATGGTGATCATCTTTGAATAAATACTTGTCCATAAGTTTTTTTCAAAGTCAAGTCGGTAGGTATTTAAAAACTTATTTTGTGACCAGCAATCATTTGGGCACCAGTCTTTATGCCTTAATGCCCAAATATCATAATAGGGGCCATCTTGATTGGCTGCACACATATCCCAGTCGTTTCGTAACCAACAGCTTTCAAAAGCTTCCTGCGTTAGCTTGTTGTTGAGGCCATCTAAATCAGCCACTACCACATAATCAACTTGTGAAAACAATGGATCATTTCTAATGTGCTCTGCATAAGCGTTGCGACAATGCGAAATTCTGTCGGTACGCTTTGAAATTTTGCTAGCTAACTGACCGAGAGACTTAAAATAAAAATTCGTAATTTGCGCTCGTAGCTCTTTAAGTTCTTTTAATGTATTGTCTGTGCTATCGCTTTCAATGATTAGCCAGAGAACTTCTTTAGAATTTTTCATCGCATTCTTAATGCGATATATGTCGGCTTTTATGGTACTTTCACAATTTCGAACTAATCCAACAACAGCAAATGAAAGATTTTCTATGCTAATCTTAACCAGTCCTTGCTGTGTGTGCTTAGTCATTGCTGATCCCGAAAAAGTCTCTTTGAAAAACTTATTCTACGTGAGCGTTAAAGTGCTGAAAAGCATTTTTGCTTTTTCTTGCGCAGCATATAACTACAAGCGTGTAAAATTGCCCAATCATATAGATTTACGTTAAAAAGAGTACCTAAGCATTCAATGTTGAAATACGTATGGGTTACATGGCAAATTTAGGCTGCGTTGTAACCCGTTTAAAAACTATTTTTTAACCAAAATTACTATTTAGTGGGAATATTCCTTATTTATTTGGTACTCTTTAATGAATCCTTTACGTCGTTTAGTTCTTAGTTCTGCTGCGCTGGCGCCTTTAGGATGCGCAACCGCTACCTTTGATCGCGGCATCCCTGTTGCTGCCCCTAAGCAAATCCCTGTTGTACGAGCTCCGCAATTAGGGCAACAATGGACATATTTAATACGGGATGGCTTTACCAGCAAAGTTACCGACGTTATTACTGAACGTATAGAGATTGTGGGTCAGCGCATTACTATTGCGCGTACCAATCAGGATGGTGCAAGCCTAGCGAGTGAGATCCAAGGGCCCTGGGGTAGCATTATTTCTGATCCGCATTGGGGTCGGACCATCAACTTCTCGCCGGCCATTCCTTTTTGGCCAGAACAAATGCAAGCTAATTGGAGTAAGCAAGTAAGCTCGCGCTACTCGATCTCAGGTTATCCCGATAACTCCTTTGACTGGCAACTTTACATGTATAGCGCTGGTTGGGAGAAGCTCACTGTGCCCGCTGGACAGTTCACTTGCCTGCGTTTCCAAAATCTCATTAACTTTCAGAGCGATGATCCCAATAAAGTTGATTGCATTCGTCATGAAATTCTTTGGTTTGCTCCGGATATAGGGCGCTGGGTGGCACGTGAGTCGTCAGGTTCTTATCAAATACAAGGCCAGATTGGTGCTGTATTGTTAGAAAATAACACTGTATGGCAATTGAGTGCATGGAAGTAGGCTCTTAATAATGCGATTTCGATCAGGAGTATTTACCTTGCCCTATGTTTTGGCGATCCTATTCAGTTTTTTACTAAGCGCTTGTCTCGGATCTGTTTCGAATATTTCTGCAACAGATATTCCTCCACCTAAAAATATTCCGAGCGTGCGTACGCCAGCACTTGGACAGCAATGGGTGTATGAGGTCAGAAATGTCTTTAATGGCGAACTGGTCGATATCCTGACCGAGACCGTTGTTGAGATTGGTCCAGGGGTACGTATTGCAAGAGAGGGTAAAAAGTTAGGACGTTTGCCCGATGAAATTCAAAGACCATGGGGAATGATTATTCAAGATCCACATTGGACGCCACCACAAGTTTTTATAAAGCCGGTGCCATTATGGCCTGAACAGTTTTTACCAAGATGGTCTGGCTTTTACCCAAGTCGTTATCAAGTCCTTGGAAATACAGAAAATGATTATTACTGGGGATTGTCGATTGCTGCCAAGGGATGGAGTCGTATTAAGGTAAGGGCTGGTGAGTTTGATGCTTTGTATTTCACAAACACAGCTGATTTTTTTCAGAGTGATGATTGGTTTAGGATGGCTAGCAATCGCCGAGAGCAAGTATGGTTTGCCCCTGAAATCGGCCGCTGGGTAGTTCGTGAGAGTTTTGGCGAGTATCTCTGGCTAGGAATGGCTGGTTGGGCACAGTCTATTAAAGAGGATTATTTACGCTGGGAGCTTATCTCTTGGAAGTAGTGATTCATGTATTCAGTTAAAGAACTTTTTGCTACTTTACAAGGCGAAGGAGCGCAGGCGGGGCGTGCCGCCATATTTTGTCGCTTTGCGGGTTGTAATCTTTGGTCTGGGCGAGAGGAAGATCGCCCAACAGCCATTTGTCAATTTTGTGATACTGATTTTGTTGGTACCGATGGCATAGGCGGTGGCAAGTTTGAAAGTGCTGCTGATTTGGCCAAGACGATTGAAGCCAGGTGGTTAGAGGTGATGGGTACGCAACACTATCGTTATGTGGTGATGACCGGGGGTGAACCTCTTCTACAGTTAGACGCCCCGTTAATTGAAGCCTTGCATCAGCGTCATTTTGAGATAGCAATTGAGACGAATGGCACGATCAAGATCCCAAACGGAATCGACTGGGTATGCTTGAGCCCCAAGGCTAACGCAGAATTATTGGTGAAGCAGGCTGATGAAATCAAGCTGGTTGTCCCTCAGATAGAGCATCAATCTATCGAAACTGTCCTGCATCGTTTTGAGGGGATGGATTTTAGGCATCGCTATTTACAACCCATGGATGGACCTCAGTTGAGAGAAAATACAGCATACGCGGTTGAGTTGTGCCAAAAACACCCTTTATGGCGCTTGAGTTTGCAAACCCACAAAATGATCGGAATTCAGTAATGCAGCGTCTCACAATTACACGTCGTCTCGAGTTTGATGCGGGCCATCGTATTCCAAATCATGGTGGCCAATGCCGGCATTTACATGGACATCGCTATACCCTTGAGTTAACGGTCTTAGGCCCAGTTCATCCTTCTCGAGGTCAGGCAGATGACGGGATGGTGATCGATTTTGGTGATATCAAGCGTATTGCTCTAACGTATTTAGTTGAGCCCTGGGACCATGCTTTTCTGGTCTCAAAGCAAGACAAAATAATACTTGACTTCTTAAAAAGTTTGCCGAATCACAAGACAGTTGTATTGGACGATGTGCCAACGGTTGAGAACCTGGTGAAGTTTGCTTTTGATATCTTAGCGCCGATCTTTGTCTCAGAAACGAAAGGTCAGTTAGCGTTGCATAGCGTTCGCCTCTATGAAACTCCTAATTGTTGGGCGGACTATCAAGTTGAGGGTAACCCAAAAGCCTGATGATCTCGGATCAAGATCAAATCTTTATGAACCTGGCGATTGAGCAGGCTAGATTAGCTGCCGCTCAAGGAGAGGTGCCTGTCGGTGCGATTCTGGTCCACAATGAGCAAGTGATCGGTAGGGGGTTCAATCAACCCATTTCACTGCACGACCCCAGTGCCCATGCGGAGATGATGGCTATTCGGGAGGCTGCAAAATCGCTTGAGAACTATCGCATTCCAGAGTCCACTCTGTATGTGACCTTGGAGCCCTGCGCAATGTGCTGTGGCGTCATGCTTCATGCTAGAGTCAAACGTGTAGTGTTTGGTGCTGCTGATCCCAAAACAGGAATGGCTGGTAGTGTTAATGATTTGTTTGCTATTAAGCAAATTAACCATCAAACTGAAGTGAAGGGTGGCGTGTTGGCGGATGAGTGTGGTGAGCTACTCAGAGAGTTTTTTAGACAACGGCGTTTATGAAGATTCATTTAATTGCTCCTTCTGGAGCTAGTCCTGATCTACGCAGTCCACAGTCTGCTTTGGCATGGTTAAAGCAGCAAGGAGTTCTTGTTACCAATCCAGAGTGCACGCAACGGGTATTTCAGCGCTTTTCGGGTACCGATGCAGAACGCTTAGCCGAGTTAAATGCAATTGCCAATCTAGATCCAAGTCAAATTGTGATGTCAGTACGGGGTGGCTATGGTCTGCATCGTCTTCTTGACCAAATCAACTGGAAGGCAATTGCCATCGCAGTTAAACAAGGCTTGCAGATTTGCGGGCACAGTGATTTCACGGGATTTCAATTAGGTTTATTGGCTAAGACCGGTGTCATTACTCTTGCTGGGCCTATGCTGAACTATGACTTTGGTCCCCTCAATGAGTTTGGCGAGCCAGAAGCCCCTAGTCAATTTACCTGGACGCATTTCCAAAGTGCAATCAAGAGTCGACGATTTAGTATCGCGGTACCAGATGCTCAGCGCTGGGCGGGCGATATTGATTTATCCCAAAATATTGAGGGCATGCTCTGGGGCGGCAACTTAAGCATTATTGCCACTCTATTAGGAACAGAGTATTTTCCCTCTGAGAAACAAACAAATGGGGGCATTCTTTTTATTGAGGACATTAATGAGCATCCATACCGAATTGAGAGGATGCTGCTGCAATTGCATGAAGCAGGAGTTCTAGAAAATCAACACGCAATTATCTTGGGACATTTCAATCAATATCGTTTGTATGAAGTAGATCGTGGCTATAACTTAGATACTGCAATAGATTTGGTTCGTGAGCGTATACCCAAAAAGATCCCAATCCTTACTGGATTGCCTTTTGGACATATTAAAGATAAATTAACTCTTCCTGTAGGAGCTCATGTGAACTTACAAGCAAGTGCAAAAGGTTTTGTAGTGGAAGGAAAATGGTAAAACGTGCCCATACGATTATTCTGGCGGTATTCTGTTTCTTATTTGCGAGCTCAGTAATGGCCCTTGAAGAACCAAAATACACTGTGATTGAAAGTTCTCCGCCATTTGAATTGCGTCAGTATGCGCCTATGATCGTGGCTGAGGTCTATGTAGATGGCGATATGAGTGATGCGGGCAGTAAAGGCTTTCGTTTGATTGCGGGCTATATTTTTGGAAAGAACCAATCCAAAGCTAAGTTGGCCGATGATCCGCAAGGTAGCGAAAAGATTGCCATGACAGTCCCTGTGACGATGGAGCCAAAATCTAGCAGTAGCGAGAAAATTGCTATGACCGCCCCAGTAACCATGGAGACCCAAAAAACAAATCCAAATCAATGGCGCATGTTCTTCGTCATGCCTAGCCAATACACTCTGGCAAGCTTACCAACCCCAACTAGCCCAGAGGTCAAGCTCAGGGAAATTCCACCTCAGAAAAAAGCAGTCATAAGCTATAGTGGATTTAATTCAGAAGAAAAGACTCAAGAAAAAGCACAAGAACTACGAGCTTGGTTGAAATCTAAAAACATTACGCCTACCAGTGAGCCGCAGTTAGCGCGCTATAACCCGCCCTGGAGTATTCCATTCTTGCGGCGTAACGAAGTTATGTTTGACTATTAAGCACCCCATAAGACGCCCCAGCATTCTCTCCTAAAGCAGTTTGTAGGACAGGCAGCAGCTTCTCTAAATACGCGTTTAAGGTCCAAACTGGATTGATCACAAACATGCCGCTGGCTTGAAGACGCCGTTTGCTTGGTTCATGCGTAATTCGTAATTCCACCTGAGTCCAGGATCGCCCATTCTTCTCAGCAATGGCTTTGAGCCGCTGTGGTAATTGAATCGATTCTGTGCGCTGCAGGATAGGGTACCAGATCAAATAAGAGCCAGTTGCAAAACGGCCTAATGCTTCTGTTAAACAGATCTCTAATGAGAAGTAATCCTGTTTGTTTTCATAAGAGGGATCAATCAATATCAATCCTCTGCGACTTGGCGGCGGTAATAAGGATTTCAATCCAGCAAAACCATCTTCTTTTCGGATCTCAATCTGACGGTTGCGGCGCAGTTGATGAATATTGTTTTCTAGCAATTCAATATCGCTGGGATGCAGTTCAAATAGTCGTAAGCGATCTTGGGTACGTAAGAGTGTTGCCAGGATGAATGGTGATCCTGGATACAGTTCTATTTGGTCTTTACTATTTAAGCCCTGGATAAGATCGAGATAGGGTGCAAGCTCTGAACAACCTGTGTGACTTCTTAGATAGGTAGATAGGCGATCAATCCCAGTGAGTGCCTCTTGACTCACTGTTGCATAGCCCTCTCGTAAGGTATACAGCCCAGCACCCGCATGGGTATCAATCAACATTAAGCCGCCATCTTTCTCTTGCAGATAGAGAACACTATGGATTAATACGAGATGTTTTAAGACATCCGCATGATTGCCAGCATGAAACGCGTGGCGATAACTAAACATCTTATTGGGGCTTGTTCTGTCGCAAGACGAACAGGATGAGGGTGATCAGCACAATCGCGCTGCCGATATATTGAAGTGCCTGATTGTGAGGAAAGTCTAAGACCCTAGTTTGTAGGATATATAACTCAGCAAAACCAGCTAAGGCTATCACGCGAGGAATGGGGCTGGTTGGTAGGAGTTGAGCATCTTTTATCTTTAATACCAGACGACTTGCAATCAAACCACACCAAATTCCCAAAGCGGAGCCAACCAACACATCACCGGGCCAGTGCGCACCAACCGCATTACGTGAGATGCCTGTCAGTATTGCCAATACAAATAAGACAAACAATAAATTACGTTTGGGTAACGGGGTTGAAAAGAATAAAGCACTCGCGACAGAAAAAACAGTTAAGGTATGACCAGAGGGGAGGGCATGATGAAGCAGGGGATCGCCAAGCAAATAAAAACTATTTTCACTTAAGACCCCAGCAGGACGGGGTAAGCCAATCAGCGGTTTTAGGGTAAGACTAATGACTGCTGCGATTGATCCAGAAATTAAAGCTGCGCAGAGTTGTCTGGGTGCATAAAGTACTAGAGGGAAGCAGAGGGCAAAGATGCCCCAACCATTCCCTAAAAAGGTAAACCAAGCCCATGCCCAGTTTGGTAGAACTTGTGCTGCTTGATTGAGCCAAAGGAAGAGTTCAACTTCCTTGCCACTAAACACCAAGATTAACCATAAACCCAGAGGTATAAATGGGATAGCCCATACGCGACTAAAGTTCATGCGCTACAGATCGTTAGTGGCCACGCGCACGATCGGCTGCGGTGATTTGAATAGCCAGTTGATCCATCACTTGTGTAACCGTAATCGCTTTCATGCAAACATTATCTTGGCATGGTGTTTTGCGATGATTGGCTGCACTTACGCAAGGCGAGCACGCTAACTGTGCTGTGATGGGAATAGATTTACCAAGGGAGCCATACAAAGCTGGCGTCTCAGGTCCAAATAAGACCACAGTGTGTAATGAGGTTACCGAAGAAAAGTGACCAGGCCCAGAATCATTCGTGACCATTGCATGAGACAAAGTATATAAAGCTGGAAGCTCTGAGAAGCGGACATGACCGGCAAAATTGATCGCATGCTTTACCTTAGCTGCCAAGCGGACTCCCTCTACATAGGCGTGTTCCGCCGGTGATCCGGTAATCAGAATAAGATCTTCTGGCCAGCGTTGATGGACTGCCACGATCAGTTCAGAGAATCTCTCTGGGGCCCAACGCCGCTGGGGTAGTAAATCACTCGCATTCGGATTAATTAGGATAATTCGGTGTTGCCCATACTTAAATGGAATAAAAGCCTGTTGGGCTAAACTCTCAATCTTGATTTGCAGATTTTGTTTGACCGACGGATCAATTACTGCCTGCGCAAGTTCGATTTCACGATCTGTAATCGTAATTTTGCTAAAAGGCCTCTCTTCGTCTTTGGCAAATGCAGCATGCACGAGTGATAAAAAGTTCTTAGCAATATGAATATGTGGGTTGTAATGCACCTTGCGCGTAAGCATAGTGCCGCGCCACAATCCCTCTCCATGAAAAATGTCGTAGCCAACGCGCCGTCTTGCCCCACATAAGCCAGTGAGCAACGCAGTAAAGCGGGAGAACAGCTCTAAATCAATCACAGTATCAATGCGATGAATTCGTGCTTTCACCAAAAAACGAAGGGTATCAAGCGCTAAATTGATCAGGCTTGAGGAATCAATTGTAAAAATATGATTTGGCTTAACGGTATTCAATAGCCCAAGGCTTGCAGCATTGCTCTTAAAAATGAGGAAGTAGATTTCAGCGCCATTGGACTGTGCTTTGCGCATCGCTGGATCAACAAGGATAGCGCTACCCATTTCAGAGAGCTCTATAAAGAGCAAACGCTTTGGATCTCCCGAGCGTGCAAATGGCTTCGAAAGAAGATCGAGCAAGGCAACAACAGGACTAGCGATGGCACAAAGGGGTACGCCAACCCAGTGATCAATGGTTCGCATTGCATTGACGCTAATTGCCATTCCGCTTTTATCCTTTATGTCGTAGGCTATATTTTATGCCTACACCTGCTTAGTGACGCTTAAGTAATTTATAGGCACCTGGTAAGACGCATAACAAGGTAATTGCGCCATAACTAATTGAACCTAAGACAGTCAAAGAGGGGCTAACGCCCCACAGAGCCAAAACAGAGGCTAAAGTAGCCTCGCGTAACCCCCAGCCTGAGATGCTGATCGGTAACATTAGCAAGAGGCTTAGGGCTGGCAGTCCGATCATTAGGGCTTCGGTTGGCACATCTGCACCATAGGCCTTGAGGCAAAAACCCAATGCCAAAATATTGAAGAAATGAATGCAGACCGCAAAGATGGATTGACCAATATTGCTGGGCCAGGCAAACGCCAGACGAATTCCAGGAAGGGCGTGATCGAGATCAAAACGCCGCAAGAGTTTTTCAATCCAAGCCAGCAGGGGCTGATAGCTCAGAGCAAAAGCAAGCACAAGTCCACCACCAATCATCACCAACAAAACTAGATAACCCAATTCAGTTCCCCATGAGGCCAAGGTTGCACCACCCAGCACTAAACCAATACCACCGAGAATATTGTTCCCCATGAGACCCACAAGACGGTCCAATAAGGTCATTGAAAAACCCAAACGCAGTTTAGGACTTTGTGCTTGAAGAGGGTCGGCATGGCTGAGTTCCTCGGCCAATTCCTTTTGATGGTTTAATTGCCCACCCCGTGTGAGATGGGTGCCGGCGATGGCGCGGTAGCTATCGCCGCCCAAGGTACTTGGTAAACCTTGATTAATTAAGCCCCCCGAGAAATACAGTGCAACATATCCCATCAGGCTGCCTTGAAAGCCTGCACGTTGCATAAAGAGTCCCCAACGTAGACCGCCGCAGATATAGGCAGCCGTGATGCAAAGACCGCCCGCTACCAGCCATTGCACTTGTAATTGCAGCTCAGATTCGCGCAATGCCTGCCAATCAATCTCGCTGGTTGCTTTCCAAAGCAATGCAATTGAGAGAATGATACGAATGGTGGGCCAGCTGCGTTTTAGTACCGCTTTCCATTGAGAGCTCATGGACGTAAGGATAATGCCTCTCGCTCGGGCTTCGCCTTTCCGCCCCATCCTTGACAGTAACTGAGCTCAAATTGACTCAGGGCTTGGCCCAAATGGGCAATACTTAAGCGGTCCAGGGGTCGACAGGTTCTAAATTGACCCTCACCGACTGGAGGTTTGAATGACATCTCAGACCAGTTCAGCAAAATGACATTAGAGCCCTCAGGTAGTTTTCCAAACCATAAATCGAATTGATCGAGTCGATCATCTAGCACATAGATTGGTGTGGGTTTGGCATACCAGCCGACCCGACTTGCTAGAGTCCAATTTTGTACTGCAATCCCGCTTGCTTTTAGTTCATTCACTAATAGATTAGCGCGTATTGATGCAGACCGCCAACCAAATAAATCAGCTAATGGGTTTACCTTAAACTGACTGGCAATCGGATATCCAGCAGTCATCACTAATGTCAATCCACTGACCACTAGAGTGCCTTGAATTGCTGCAAAAAGAGCAATTAGCCAGCGTTTATCACTCTGCCACCATTGAGCTAGACCAATGCCCGCAATTGGGGCTAAACAAAACCATGCAGGGGTTGTCCAGTGAGGCAACCCACCTCCACCCGACAATATGGCAAAGACACCAAATGGTAGTGCAAAGAAAATTAGCAAAATCCCAATCCATGGGCGCATACGCCAGTGAACTGAACTTGAGAGAGCCCATAAACCTAGAAGCGGTAAAAAACCAAAGACAGCAATCTGTAAACCAATGAATGCGGCAACTCGTCTCCATAGCCATGTGCCGCCGCTGCCATGA
The DNA here is from genome assembly GCA_027486235.1 of Burkholderiaceae bacterium. GTDB lineage: Bacteria > Pseudomonadota > Gammaproteobacteria > Burkholderiales > Burkholderiaceae > Polynucleobacter > Polynucleobacter hoetzingerianus. The sequence goes on along the minus strand of JAIXPN010000065.1, from coordinate 10,620 downwards.
TCTATCTGATACTTGAACGAGATCCAATCATGTTGGGCATTCCACAGAATCACGGGGCTAATGAGTAATAGAGCAATCGCGATTGCAAGATAAAAGCCAGATTGCTTTAAAAATGAATAGCGCGGAACAGTTAGGCAGGCGATTACAAAGGCAATCGCATATAGAACCGCGGTGTACTTGCTAAGCCCAGCCAAACCAAAGAGCAAGCCAAGACCAATCCATTGATAAAAGCTAAATTGCCCGTCTTGCTTGATCCATTGAAGGGTCATCCACAGGATTGCAAGACTGAGAGGTGTTAGTAATGTGTCGGGTACCAAGCCTACTGCAAGAACATGAGGTAAGGGAGCAAAAACAATGACCGCAACCGCGGCAAGACCCGCAAACGATGAATTAACAAGTCCTATCTGTGTGCTCAATAAGCCGCGGTCTGTGCAATAGTCATTGAGCTGATAAGCAATTTGGTAAACCAAGATACAAGAAATGATCCAAATGCTAATGGGAATAAGACGCAAGATTCCATCGGGCGCATTGATAGCCACGAAAGGCCACTGGATCCAACCAACTAGGGGAGGGTGATCAAAATAACTCCAGGCTAAGTGTTTAGCATATAGGGCATAGTGCGCCTCATCCACCGATAGTTCGGTAGTGAATGCCAAAGCTAAATGCATGGCCGTGCCAAGTAAAACTAAAATAAAAGACCAAGCAAGTGGTGATTGCTTGGTCAATTGCGTAGACATTGAATGAGAGCGCCTTAGGCTTCGTTTGCTAAGTAGAGTTGATAGAGCGCATGATATCCATCACGATTCATACCCTTATCAAGCATTCGTTGATACAAACGTTGTGCTTGATCTAGCCCTGGTAAATGAAGATTCATTTCCTTTGCCGACTCGATTGCTAGGCCAATGTCTTTGACAAAATGTTCTGCCATAAATCCTGGGGCAAAATCACCACTGATCATGCGTGGGCCTTGCACATTGAGTTGCGTACCTCCAGCGGCACCACTACCGATGACTTTTAAGACTGCACTCGCATCTAGGCCCGCTTCTTGTGCGTACCGAATACCCTCACATACCCCCATGATGGTCGAGGCAATCACGATTTGATTACAGAGTTTCGCGTATTGCCCAGAGCCCGCAGGTCCCAGTAGGGCAATGTTATTGCCCATACATTCCAATACAGGAAGGACTCGCTTAAAGGCTGCTGAATCACCACCTACCATGATCGATAGGCGGGCATCGCGAGCGCCTATGTCGCCGCCCGATACGGGTGCATCGAGCACCGCTACTTCTCTCTCAGCCGCCACTTTAGCGATACGTGCTGCCAAAGTGGGGCTTGAGGTAGTCATATCGATCGCAATTGATCCTGCTTTAGCTCCTGCCAAAATACCATTAGCGCCGAGATAGACCTCCTCGACATCTTTGGGGTAACCAATAATGGTGATGATGATCTCGGCATGGGCCGCCACTTCTTTGGGGGACTCGCACCAAAGAGCGCCTTGCTCGATTAAGGCAGATGTTTTTTCTTTGGAGCGATTAAATACATACAGGCGATATCCTGCTTTAAGAATATGGAGAGCCATGCTCTTACCCATAATGCCGGTGCCAATAAAGCCAATCGCTGGAAGTGTTGTTGTATTCATGACTGTATTTTAGATGGGCTGAGGCTTATCTTGTTTTCGTTGAATGCTTAACCAAACCAAAGCGATGGCAATAATGCTCATTGGGATGATGGAGCCCAAATTGAGTAAGGTCCAGCCTTGTGTGGTGATAAGCACACCAGAACTAAGAGCGGAGAGGGCGGTTGCTAAGAAGACAAAGAAATTGATAGCCCCTTGTGCTTTATCCCGTTCCGCAGGCCGATAAGACTCGAGCGCCAAAGCAGTACTGCTTGTAAACAAAAAGTTCCAGCCTACTCCGAGCAAAAAGAGCGCAATCAGAAAGTGTGTAAAGCTAACTCCAGAGAGAGCAATCATCACGCAAATGAGATTAAGAGCTGCACCAATTCGTAGGACCCACATGACGCCAATTCGCTTAATCAAAGTTCCGGTAAAAAATCCGGGGGCAAACATACCAATCACATGCCACTCTAGGACCCAGACCGTTTTATCAAAGCTAAATCCACAAACCTCCATAGCAAGTGGTGTGGCTGCCATCAAGAGATTCATCACGCCATACGCTAATGCGGCGGTAAGGGTACACACAATAAAGAGAGGTTGGCGCATGATCTCAGACAGAGGACGACCTTGCTCTTGATTTTGCTCAGTCGTTTTTTCTTGAAACTGAATTTGAGTAATCACCCATAAAGCCACTATGGAGACCACCGCTAATGTGACGTATGCACCAGCAAATGGTTGTGTAAACCAATCACGTGTCCAGTTGGCCATATTGGGACCTAAAACCGCACCCAAGATGCCGCCTGCTAGTACCCAAGAAATGGCTTTCTCTTTGGCCGTTTTGTCTGCTAATTCAGCGGCAGCGAAGCGATAGAGTTGGGCATTGGCGTTATAAAAGCCAGCGATGATGGTGCCAATATTCAATAACCAAAAATGTTTTTCGAGGGTAGCAAAAGCGCAGAGTAAGGAAGCAAAGAATGCAACGATAAGAGCAATCTGAAAGGAGCGCTTACGACCCAGTTGCTTTTGTATTCTGGCAACAATCGTCGTCGCTAGAGCGCTGCCTACGACGTAGCCCATGACCGGTAAAGTAGCTAGCCAAGATGCTGGCGCAAGTGCAAAACCCACTAAGCCATTGATGGCAATAAATGTAACGTTATTCGTGAGATAGAGGCCTTGAGCCAGGGTCAGAAACCAAAGGTTTTTGTTCATATGCAAGACACTTAAACCTCTACGATAATGCATCACACTATGCGTCGATCGTTCAATCTCTTCCTAGTATCTGTGCTGACCTTTACTCTCACAGCTTGCTCTCTATTCTCGGGCGGGTCTAATCAAGCTGATGTGAGCCAACTGGATCCCTTGGTGCCGCGTGAGCAGCCGCAAAAGTTTTCAGTACAAGAAGACGGCAATCTACCAAAAGGGTGGAGTTTTTATCGGGTCGCGCCTTATAAAAAGAACACTGCTTATCGACTGCAGAACTATCAGGGCCGCACTGTCCTTAAAGCAGAGTCCAATCAGTCTGCTTCAGGCCTTGCCGTTAAGCTAAATCCTCGTCCGTCACAACATTTATGGCTGAAGTGGGAGTGGAAGGCAGTATCCCCGCTTGATAAAGCAAATAATCTTGATAAATATGCAGATGATGCGCCACTCCGCGTCATGGTTGCTTTTGATGGCGATCGCTCAAAATTAACCATGAAAGACAGAATGGTTGCTGAGATGGCGCAAATAATGAGTGGTCAAGAAATGCCTTACGCAACATTAATGTATGTTTGGTCACCTAAAGGACAGTTAGAGCAAATTAAGAGCAATCCATATACTGATCGAGTCAAACTAATTGCAGTTGATATTGGCCGTGAGAACTTAGGCCAATGGCGTCACCACCAACGCGACCTCACAGCCGATTACATCAAGGCTTATGGCTACGCTCCGGGAAACCTGATTGGTATTGCCTTGATGACCGACACTGACAACACAAAGTCGCAAACCAAAGCTTACTATGGCGATATTGAGCTCAAATACAGACCCTATTTAGAAGCCAAACCAAGTCAGAGCAAACAATAACGAGTTATTTGTGTCGCTTTGAAAGCGATCTACAAATAGACAAACTCGGGCATCCAGTAGGCCATCCCCAGGAAAGCCTTTATATTAATAAGTTCTATAACTTGCTTTACCGGGAGTGTGGGCGTTATCCCAATGCTTTATTTCCAATAGCCGTCTATTATTTAGGCTTTGTTATTTTTAACCCCCCCCACGGTGAGATCCGTGAGGAGTAAGCCCTCCAAAGGAGACAGAATTGTCGGTCAGTATTGAATTAGTACAACAGGCGCTCAAGTCTGTAAAAGATCCCAACACGCAAATTGACTTTATCAGCGCCAAATCAGCACGCAACATCAAAGTCAATGATGGGGATGTATCGCTGGATATTGTCTTGGGCTATCCTGCAAAAAGTCAAATTGATCTCATTCGCAAATTAGTGGTCACCGCTATTCGTGAGCTTTCAGGTGTTAAGAATGTCAGCGTAACCATTACAACCGATATCGTGGCGCATGCTGTCCAACGCGGCGTCAAATTATTACCTGGCGTAAAGAATATTATTGCTGTGGCTAGTGGTAAGGGTGGTGTTGGTAAATCAACCACCGCTGTTAATCTTGCTTTAGCACTTGCTGCTGAAGGTGCGCAAGTCGGTATTTTGGATGCCGACATTTATGGCCCGAGTCAACCGATGATGCTGGGCATCACGGGCCGGCCAGAATCTCTGGCCGAGAACACGATCGAGCCTATGGAAGGTCATGGACTGCAAGCAAGCTCAATTGGATTTTTGATTGAACCTGATAATCCAATGGTGTGGCGTGGCCCCATGGTTACTTCTGCTTTAGAGCAATTGCTTCGCCAAACCCGCTGGCGTGATCTGGATTACCTCATTGTTGATATGCCGCCAGGTACGGGAGATATTCAGTTGACGCTCTCTCAAAAGGTTCCAGTGACGGGCTCTGTGATTGTGACCACACCGCAAGATATTGCACTCCTAGATGCCCGGAAGGGTTTGAAGATGTTTGAAAAGGTTGGAATTCCGATTATTGGCATTATTGAAAACATGAGTACCTATGTTTGTCCGAAGTGCAATCATGAAGAGCATATTTTTGGTGAGGGCGGTGGTAAGAAGATGTGCCAAGACTATGGCGTTGACTTCCTTGGTGCCTTGCCACTGAATTTATCCATTCGAGAGCAAGCCGATTCTGGAAGGCCTACTGTGGTTGCGGATCCAGATGGCGCAATTAGTGCAATATACAAAGGAATTGCACGTCAAGTAGCCATTCGGGTAGCAAACCTTACTAAAGATATGAGCAGTAAGTTCCCCAGTATTGTTGTGCAAAAGACCTAGAGATAGAAATTCATTATGCGTTTTGCCATTGTTCTGCGAAAACAAAAAATTGATAATCCTTGGCAGAACTATCGCTGGAAACCGCTCGAGGTGATTCCAGATATTGGGCAGTTTGGAAAAAGCTTAGAGCTCGCTGGTACTGAGAAAAATCCTAAAGTAGTCGGCCGATTTTTGGAGCGTGATGACGAAGGAGAGTCTTGGCTGTTTGCTGGCTTTGATTACCAGTTTTTTGCAGATGAGGCAGAGGGATACTTTTTAAACTCCACTGCGCCTGAGCCCTGCTGGTTTGTGATGTGGCGCATGGAAGTGGATTATCAGGAATATCTAGAACCGAACTCAATAGCATCGGTTGATAATCAAGATGGTGCTGGAATTGCGATACCTCATCGCTTGATGCTTAGCTATAACGAAGCGGCCCGCTTGGTCGATGGTGGTGAGTCGGTAGATACTGCGCCCTTACAAGCAGAAATGAAATCCTACCTTGCTGATTATGTAGCGGCTAATTACAAACCCGAGCCAAAAAAACGTGCCAAGCCAGCCTCTTTCAAAGGTGCAAACCGCCCTGCAGAGCCCCAATGACCCAATCTAATTTTTTAAACCGTTGGGCACGCAAGAAGGCGGGTAATCTTGAAGAGCCGACCAAGGAGCAGACCAAGGTAGCGGATTCAAATGAATCTGCTGCTGTTTCCCCAGTTGCTCCGGATAGCTCAGCTCTGAGCCAGCAAGCCCCTGATGAAGACAAAGCAGCATCTTCGTCACAAACACCTCCACCCCCGACCATGGAGGATGTGGAAAAAATGGATGCCAAGGCCGCAGATTTCTCGGCCTTTATGCGAACCGATGTGGATCCGAGCGTGCAACAGGCAGCGATGAAAAAGATGTTTAGTGATCCGCACTTTAATGTGATGGATGGACTCGATATTTATATTGATGACTACACCAAGTCGGACCCCATCCCGCTCGATATGCTCAAACGCATGAATCAATCGGATCTGCTGGGTATTTTCAAGACCACCGATGAGCTATATCCAGAGTTTAAGGATTCCAAAAAAGAATCACAGGAGGATATTTCTTCTGAACCGCAGGCGAGCCCTCAGGCGGCATCTGCTCTTCCAGATTCAAACCCCAGCAACGCCAATCAGCAGATCGATATAGAATCTAGCGATTCTGATTTAAAAATAACCCAAAATCAGCAAACTGGAGAGAGACAAACTAAACCGGATTCTAAAGAGCAGTAGCAATAACCAGAATCATTAGTTGCCTGATTGAATGACTAAAAAACTTGTTTGTGACTGTAATCGGAGCATGCCGCTTGATGCCAAGGATCTGGGTGTTCCAGTTCATACGGCTTTGTGTCGTCAAGAAGTAGGGCAGTTTCTCAATGCTCTGAATGAGCCTGAAGCAATTGTGGTGGCCTGTACTCAAGAGCGCTCATTATTTTCAGAGTTGGCATCACAGGCTGAGAAGCCGCTGATTGCACCCTTAAAGTTTGTCAATATTCGTGAGCTGGCAGGTTGGACTCAAGAGGGCGCTCAATCAACACCGAAAATCCAAGCCTTGCTTGCCTTAGCAGATTTATCAGAACCAGACCCCGTTCCTGTGGTTGATTACAAAAGTGAGGGGCGCGTACTGATCATTGGTTCTGGTGCGAGCGCTTTCTATTGGGCCAATCAATTGGGCAGCTCGCTTGAGGTTAGTGTTTTATGCACTCAGCCTGGACCGTTGCCCACCAGTCGTGATTTCCCAGTGTTTACTGGTCAGGTTACAAAGCTAGAGGGCTTTCTAGGCCGCTTTCAGGTTTCGTGGGACCTTAAGAATCCGATTGATCCTGAGATGTGCACGCGCTGTGGAGCTTGTGTCGCAGTGTGTCCTGAAAATGCGATTGATACCTCCTTCCAAATTGATTTGAATAAATGCAAATCTCACCGTGACTGCGTAAGTGCTTGCGCAGGAATTGGTGCAATTAATTTTGAGCGTACGGATCAAGCGCGCGAAGGCGAATTCGATCTAATTCTGGATTTACAAGAAACGCCTAGTGTTCAGATTAGTCAAAAACCGCAGGGATACTTTGCACCCGGCCTCGATTCATTTGCGCAGTCATTAGCAGCTAGCCAATTAATTGGCATGGTGGGTGAGTTTGAGAAGCCTAAATACTTTGCTTACAACGATAAGATTTGTGCGCATGGACGCAATGGTAAGGTTGGATGCTCTGCCTGTATTGATGTTTGTTCTACGAAAGCCATTCAATCCTCATTCAAAGACGGCCAAGGTAAGGTTGAGGTCAATCCCAATTTATGCATGGGGTGCGGAGCGTGTGCCACAGTTTGCCCATCGGGTGCGATGCGTTACAACTATCCGAGCGTTGCCTATCAAGGCAAACAAATTAAAACTTTGGCGCAAACCTATCTGGGCGCTCTAAAGAGTTCTAAGCCTGGAGATGCGGCACCAAGTTTACTGATACATAGTCAAAAAGCTGGAACCGCATTATTGGATCAGCTCGGCCGCGCTGCTCGCTTACACACAAAAGAAATTAGCGGTCTTCCAGCCTTTGTCATTCCTTTGGCAGTTGAGCATATTGCCTCAACGGGTATTGATTTATGGTTTGGTTCTTTGGCCTATGGATTTGGCGAAGTGTTGCTTTTATTGAGTGGCGACGAGGACCCAGGATATCGTGGGGCTTTGGCGGAACAAGCTGAGCTTGCCAACTCCATCTTACTTGCCATGGGCTTTAGCAAACGCATTAGGTGTATCGAAGCAAAGTCGACAGAAGACATTGCTTCTGTGAGCAAAGTGATGACTGAGTTACGTCAGCGTAAAGCCCAAAAACTGCTTGCTCCGCCTGCGAGCTTTGCCTTGTCGATGCAAAAGCGTGAGACTCTTGAGAGTAGTTTGGAACATTTGTTGCAATTTGCGCCCCAAGCTCTGCCTGCTGAGGGAGTTCCTCTACCTGCACATTCACCCTTGGGTGGTTTGCTCGTTAATCAAGATGCCTGCACTTTGTGTATGTCTTGTGTAGGCGCATGCCCTGAAGGCGCTTTATTGGATAACCCTGATGAGCCCCAGCTTTCTTTCATTGAGAAGCAGTGTGTGCAATGCGGTTTGTGTGAGCAGACTTGTCCAGAAAATGCGATTCAATTAAGTCCACGTTTGCGCTCGATTGAAGACCGTAAGCAAAAAGTAACACTGAATAAGACCGAGCCTTTCCATTGCATCAGTTGCGGTAAAGCGTTTGGCACTCTAAAGATGGTGGAGCTAATGCTGGGCAGGATTGGTACCCATCATGCATTCTCTGGGGAAGCACTCAGTCGCTTAAAAATGTGTAGTGATTGTCGTGTAGTCGATATGATGAAAAAAGAGTTGTGAGCGAGCTAATGAGTAAAAAAGAATTAGAACAAACACCAGAGCTCAGCAAAGAAGGCCTTGCTGAAGATTTAGCACGCGCAGATCTATATGGACTTCTAGCCAGTTTATTTTTTCAGCCACCAGATCAAACCCTGTTAGATCAGATTGTGGCTTCAGGCAAAGAGGCAAATACGCAGTCTAGTGAGGCACCGCTTGAGGGTGTTTGGATGAATCTAGTTGAGGCTGCAAAAAATGGTAAGGCAGCGGACTGGAAGGCGGAATATGACAACAGCTTTTTGGGGGTAGGGAAGCCTAATGTTTTTCTCTACAGCTCTTTTTATATCGCCGGACATCTTCATGAAAAGCCCTTGCTGGAGGTTAGGCGCTCATTACAGCAATTTGGCCTAGAGGCAGCGGATTCAGTAAGCGAAACCGAGGACCATATTGCTGCCCTATTTGAGGTCATGCGTTATTTGATAGCCGGGGAAGATGTTGAGGTTTCAAACCTTACAAATCAAAGGGTTTTTTTCAATGACCACATTCGCCCTTGGTACAACGATTTGTGCGACGCAATAGATGCGGATCCCGAGATCCATCTGTACAAGGCTGTTTCGGCAATCACCCGAGAGTTCTTGGCTGTCGAAGGCCAAAGTTTTGACATGATTTAGTCAATTTCTATTGACACGATTGCTTTCTTCTTTAAGGGTAAATCCTAGCGTTAAAAAACATGCAAAAACTTACATAAAGCCCTTATTTCTTCTAAACTTAATTCATTGCAACGCAGTATCAATATTCTTCTAAAGGAATGTTCATGGATAGCAAAAAAACTCAACAAACTGAACAAAATACCAAGCCTTCACGTCGTAAGTTTTTCATCGGCGCAGGAGCTACAGTTGGAGCAGCCGCAGTTGTATCGCAAACCCCAATCGGCCAAGCTCTGGTTCAGGAAGTTGGTACTGCAGTAGCGGGAAGCAAAGATGGTTACCACTTGACCGCGCACATTAAAAAGTATTACCAAACAACGCTCGTTTAATTGAGCGTTTTTTTCATTTGAACTTTATTTCACTACGTACTCTCGCAGGAGTCTCACAATGAGCTTAATCCGTAAATCAACCTCAACATCGAGTCAGGTTTCATCGCAATTGATTGGCAGCTTGTCACGGGGTCTTCGTGCTGCTGTTCCAACGATGGATCGCCGTACTTTCCTTAAGCGTTCCGGTATTGGCGTGGGCGCTGGAATTGCTGCTACTCAATTAAGCATGTTGCAAAAGGCGCATGCGGGTGACTCCAAGGCGATGTTGGATGGCAAGGGCAAGATTGAAGTTAAGCGAACTGTTTGCTCGCATTGCTCAGTGGGTTGCTCATTTGATGCAACTGTCGAGAACGGTGTTTGGGTGCGTCAAGACCCCGTGTTTGAGTCCCCAATTAATATGGGCGGCGCTTGTGCAAAAGGTGCTGCGCTACGTGAGCATGGTCATGGTGACTATCGTTTACGTACCCCAATGAAGTTGGTTGACGGTAAATATCAAAAGATCTCGTGGGATCAAGCGATTGATGAAATCACCACGAAGATGAAAGAGCTTCGTTCCAAGTACACCCCTGATTCCATCTTCTTTATTGGCTCATCCAAATACAACAACGAGCAAGCATATTTGCTCCGTAAATTTGTTTCTTTCTACGGCACGAACAATACCGATCACCAGGCTCGCATTTGCCATTCCACTACGGTTGCGGGTGTAGCAAATACCTGGGGCTATGGTGCGATGACCAATAGCTATAACGACATGATGAACTCAAAGGCAGCCTTGTACATTGGTTCCAATGCTGCTGAAGCTCATCCTGTGTCGATGTTGCATATGCTGCATGCGAAAGAGAATGGCTGTAAGGTAATCGTGGTTGATCCACGTTACACCCGTACCGCTGCTAAGTCAGACCAATTCGTTCGTATTCGTTCGGGCACCGACATTCCATTCTTGTTTGGTGTTCTGTATCACATCTTCCAAAATGGTTGGGAAGATAAGAAGTACATTAATGATCGCGTCTTTGGAATGGATGACATTCGTAAAGAGGTTATGGAGAAGTGGACCCCAGCAAACGTTGAAGCAGCTTGCGGTGTTCCAGAGGCTCAAGTGAAAAAAGTTGCTGAGACGATGGCTAAGAACCGCCCTGGCACCATCGTATGGTGTATGGGTCAGACACAGCACACCATTGGTAACGCCATGGTTCGCGCATCGTGCATCCTCCAGTTGGCTCTCGGTAATATCGGCGTGTCTGGCGGCGG
>JAIXPN010000114.1 GCA_027486235.1 Burkholderiaceae bacterium | reverse complement strand
TCAATAAAAAAAGAGCTTGACGCAAATGCAGTCAAACTCTTTGGATATTTGGTTGCGGGGATAGGATTTGAACCTATGACCTTCGGGTTATGAGCCCGACGAGCTGCCAGACTGCTCCACCCCGCGTCTGAGCCTTCTATTCTAGCATTTTTATACCCAGATGTCGAGTAAAGATCTATTTTTGAGCTAGTGAAGGGCGTATCATATAGCCTGAGATGACATCTTCATATTCATTCAATGACGATTAGCAATCCAGAGTTCTCCAATTCCTCTGTACTGAAGCCAGTTGAGATTCGTGGCTCGGGTCACGAACCCAAAAAAAGCCTACCCGCAATAATGCTAGCCGCAATCGGCGTCGTTTTTGGGGATATTGGCACAAGCCCTCTTTACGCCTTAAAAGAGTGTTTTGATGAAACCCATGGAATTCCATTCTCTGTAGAGGCCCTCTATGGAGTGATCTCCATGATGATTTGGGCACTCTTTATTGTTGTGACCTTTAAATACGTCTTTTTTGTGATGCGCGCCGATAACAAGGGCGAGGGTGGTGTGCTCTCCTTGATGGCGCTTGCACTACGTTCCATTAAAAGCGATTCGAGGCAATATTTTTTGATTATGGTTTTGGGTATGTTGGGAGCCTGTATGTTGCTTGGAGAGTCTGTAATTACCCCAGCAATTTCTGTGCTCTCCGCAGTGGAGGGTATTGCAATTGCCACTCCTCAATTGGCTAAGGCCGTAGTTCCCATCTCCGTCATTATTTTGATTGCTCTCTTTGTTATTCAAAAATATGGAACTGCCGCGGTCGGTAAGTGGTTTGGGCCCATTACATTTGTTTGGTTCATTACCTTAGCAATTTTGGGTTTAATGAACATTGGCAAAGCCCCAGAGATTATTTATGCATTCAACCCAATGTACGCGATTCGTTTCGTCATGGACCACCCATTAACAGCTTATATCGTGATGGGCGCAGTGGTTCTTGTTGTGACGGGGGTGGAAGCCCTTTATTTGGATATGGGCCATTTTGGTCGCAATCCGGTTCGCTATGCATGGCTTTTCATCGTGTTACCTTGTCTTCTTATCAATTACTTGGGTCAGGGCGCGCTGCTTATTGCTAATCCTGCCGCAGCAACAAACCCCTTCTATTTAATGGTGCCAGATTGGGCATTGTGGCCCGTTGTCGCTTTGGCAACCGCCGCTACGGTGATTGCGTCACAGGCGGTGATTTCAGGAGCATTTTCACTCGTGAACCAGGCTATCTTGCTGGGCTTTGTACCACGCATGAACATTCTGCACACCTCAGATTCTGAGCGAGGCCAAATCTATATCCCAGCGGTGAACTGGGCGTTGTTAATTATGGTGATCGTAACCGTAATGGAATTTGGTGAGTCTGTGAGTTTGGCTGCCGCCTATGGAATATCAGTCAGCTCAACCATGTTAATCACCACTATTTTGTTAAGTATTGTGATGCGTCGTGAATGGCATATCAATCCACTGATTATTGGGTTCTTAATCATTTGTTTCTTTGTGATTGATCTTGCCTTCTGGACTGCAACACTAATTAAGATTAAAGATGGCGGTTGGTATCCGTTAGCCCTGGGATTGGTCATCTTTACTTGCTTGATTACCTGGTATCGGGGTAGACGCCTATTGCGCGATAAGTTAATTAAAGAGTCGATCCCCCTTGAGATGTTCATTAAAAATTTATTGCAGCATCCACCCCATCGCGTTGAGGGTACTGCAGTCTTTTTAACCCCCCATATTGATTTTGTGCCAGCAGCGATGTTGCATAACCTTAAACATAATCATGTCATGCATAAGCGGGTCTTTTTCTTGAAATTGAGTACTTGGGACGTCCCCTTTGTGCGTGACGATGAGCGACTCTCATTAAAAGATTTGGGCGGTAATGTTTATGTAGTGCGCTCTGTACATGGCTTTAAGGAGACTCCTGATATCAACAAAGTCATTGATCTGATTAGTAAGCAATACGATCTTCCATTTGACTTGATGGATACCACTTTCTTCTTAGCGCGCGACGCAATTACACCCGCAAAATCTCCAGGAATGGCGGTTTGGCGTGAACGCCTTTTTGCCTGGATGATGCAAAACGCTGCGAAACCATCCGATTTCTATAACATTCCAGCGAATCGTTTAGTGGAGCTAGGTGCTAAGGTTGAGATTTGAGTGATATGAAGCGCATTCAGCTCGCGATACTTGCCCCATTGTTGTTCGTCGTAACGGTAAGTCATGCCATGACCAATGACCAGCTTGAGCTTGAGCGCTTAAATCAGATTGAGGCTGAGCTCACTTTGCAAAGAGAGTGGGCTGACTATCGTTGGAAGAAGACAAGTGCAGAGTGTTACGACAAGTTCTTTGTAAATTCATGTTTGGCAGATGCTCGTGCTAAGTATCGTCGTGAGATTGATCCGATACGCGCGCAGGAAGTGTTGCTTAATGATAATCAGCGCATTATCCGAGATCGCATTAAAACGGAGCGTGATGCACAGCGTGCCGCAGAGCGGGCAGATCCTAAGCGCGCACAAGAACGTGTCGATAATGAAAAAGCTTTTCAGAAGAAGCAAAAAGATGCTGCAACTCGTGCTGCCGATCTTGAAGAGAGACGCAAGGATGCGCCACGTCGCGCTCAAGAGAATAAATCTGGCGTGAAGCTGGATTAAACCTTGGATTAATTATCTTGGCCAAGATCAAAACACTCTATGTCTGCCAGGCTTGTGGCGGAAGTTCGCCTAAATGGCAGGGACAGTGTCCCGCTTGTCAGGCCTGGAATACGCTAGAGGAATCCCTTGCCGAGACGTCTACAAGCAATCGTTTTCAGGGGCTCAGTAAGTCGATACCTAGGCAAAAATTAGTCAGTATTGATGCCGAGGATTCACCGCGTTTACCAACTGGTATTGAAGAGCTCGATCGTGTTTTGGGTGGTGGCCTAGTGCCTGGCGGGGTGGTTCTCTTAGGTGGTGATCCAGGTATTGGCAAATCTACTTTGTTACTTCAGGCACTAGCAGAGCTGAGTGCAAACGGAGTCGATGTTTTATATAGCAGTGGTGAAGAGTCTGCCGCGCAAATTGCCTTACGTGCTAAGCGCATTGTGTTGGATTCACCTCAACTCGAAGTGCTTGCAGAAATTCAGTTAGAAAAGCTACTGCTCTCTGTTGAGGCGGCACAACCCCAGGTCTTAGTGGTCGATTCGATTCAAACCTTGTACTCGGAAGCGTTTTCATCCGCACCTGGATCGGTTGCTCAGGTTCGAGAGTGCGCAGCACAGCTGACCCGTTTGGCTAAATCGAGTGGTATTTGTGTGCTCTTGGTTGGTCATGTTACAAAAGATGGACATTTGGCTGGCCCCCGCGTCTTAGAGCATATAGTCGATACCGTTTTGTATTTTGAGGGTGATACCCATTCCTCGTTTCGCTTGGTGCGCTCAATCAAAAACCGTTTTGGTGCGGTGAACGAGTTGGGCGTTTTTGCTATGACCGAACGTGGACTTAAAGGGGTTAATAACCCATCGGCATTATTTCTTTCGCAACATCCCGAAACCGTTCCAGGTTCATGCGTGTTGGTCACTCAAGAAGGTAGTCGCCCCTTATTAGTAGAAATTCAGGCATTAGTGGATACGGCGCATATTCCAAATCCACGCCGCCTAGCCGTTGGTTTAGAGCAAGCGCGTCTAGCCATGTTGTTAGCAGTTTTACATCGCCATGCGGGGGTTGCTTGTTTTGACCAGGATGTATTCTTAAATGCAGTAGGCGGCGTCAAGATCAGTGAGCCCGCAGCGGATCTGGCTGTTTTGTTAGCTATTGCCTCATCGATTCGCAATCGTGCCTTGCCCAAACACTTAGTTGTCTTTGGAGAAGTTGGTCTTGCTGGAGAGATTCGTCCATGTCCACGGGGTCAGGAGCGCCTGAAAGAAGCAGCTAAGTTAGGATTCACGGTAGCCATTATTCCGAAAGCAAATATGCCGAAGACCAAAATTGCTAATTTACAAGTAATTGCAGTTGAACGCATTGATGAGGCGATTAGCGCCGTCAATCAGCTATCTTAATAAAGCTAGATTATCGCGGTAGGTCCTCTGCCTGAATGAGGCAAACCTGTGTATCGCCAGCTGATACATCCATCCAAATAGCAGGTATGTGCGGAAATGCCCTCTGAAAGTTTTCATACTCATTGCCGATCTCAAGGACTAAAGCGCCACGCTCATTCAAATAATCCGTAGCCCTTGCAATAATCTTCCGAATGAGATCCATGCCGTCTTGCCCACCCGCCAAGGCTTCCCTTGGTTCGGCAAGATACTCCTTTGGTAAGGAGTGCATCGATTCTTCATTGACATAGGGCGGATTACAAATAATCAGATCAAAAGAGTGGCTTTCATTAGTGTCTGGAATGGCGTCCCATAGGTTGCCGTGCAAAAGCTCGATTTGCTCACTGAGATGGTGGCGATCTAAATTACGAGCTGCTAATGCTAAAGCGGGCAAAGACAGATCACTTGCCATTATTTGAAGATCGGGATAATGCAGTGCAGTCAAAATAGCCAATGAGCCGTTTCCAGTGCACAAATCAAGAACGGTACCATCAGCCGGTAACCAAGGATCGAGTGCGCCACTCACAATTAATTCTGCAACAAATGAGCGCGGAATAATACTTTGTGGGGTGCAATCAAAAGGGACCCCCATGAGCCATGCTTCGCCAAGAAGATAAGCCAAGGGCTGTCGACTGCTGATGCGTTGCTGAGCGATTTGAATGGCATCATGCACCATCGATGAAGAGAGGGTAGTGTGACTAAGGTCTTGTGCTTCTGCTGGAGAGACTCCCAACTGTTTGCTCACAATCCATAGTGCCTCGCTGTGGGCATTGCTAGCGCCATGACCGTAATGTAAATCGGCTGACTCTAATCGTTTGGTAATTTCTGCGCAGCAGTCTGCAACGGTGAGCGTTGTGTCGCTAGGTTTATTGGGGGAAGGACCCATGGATGATTTACTAGCTCAGGGCAAGCGCTTAGTTATTAAGTAATGAGTTTTTCAAGAACGCGCCGATAGATATTCTTTAACGGTTCAATCGAATCGAGCGCAACACGCTCATCAATTTTATGGCTCGTAGCGTTGACAGGCCCAAATTCGACAAGCTCAGAACAGATTTTGGCAATAAAGCGACCATCACTTGTGCCACCAGTGGTTGAAAGCTCAGTGTTAATGTTTGTTTCGGTCAAGATAGCCTCACGCATCGCCCCCGCTAGCGCCCCATCACCCGTCAGGAAGGGCTCGCCCCCTAGGGTCCAAGCAAGGTCAAATTCTAGACCAGCATCTCTCAAGATTTTCTCAAGTCCACTCTTAAGCTGCTCAGGCTTGCTCTCTGTGGAGAAGCGAAAATTGAAGTCAATGGTGAGTTCACCCGGAATAACATTATTGGCACCTGTACCCGCATGAATATTGGAGATCTGAAAACTGGTCGGTTGAAAATACCGATTGCCACGATCCCATTCTTTAGAAACGAGCTGGCTGAGTGCGGGAGCAATCTCATGAATCGGGTTGCGACCTAGATGCGGATAGGCAATATGAGCTTGTATGCCCTTGACCTTTAGTTTTCCTGAGAGAGAGCCACGGCGGCCATTCTTAATCATGTCGCCCAATTGATTGACAGAAGTTGGTTCCCCAATGACGCAGTAGTCTAGTTTTTGCCCCCTCTGTTTTAGAAGATCGCAAACGATCACTGTGCCATCATGAGCCGGACCCTCTTCATCGCTTGTGATTAAAAAAGCAATAGAGCCCTTGTGATCAGGGTTTTGTTTCACAAACTCTTCACTTGCAACTACGAAGCCGGCAAGCGAGGTCTTCATATCTGCCGCACCTCGACCAAATAGATAGGAGTCTCGCTCGCTAGGAACGAAAGGATCTGTAGTCCACTTCTCGAGCGGACCGGTAGGCACCACATCGGTATGACCTGCAAAGGCAAGAACCTTACCATTGGGGTCGCTACCCCGTTTGATCGCCCACAAATTAGTCACCTGAAAATCGGCAGGACCACTAACAATGGTTTCAGTTTCAAAACCAATAGCCGCAAGACGTTTGGCAATAAGCTCTTGGCAGCCACCATCGGCTGGCGTTACCGAACGACAGGCAATCAGCTGTTTGGTTAGCTCAAGTGCGCTTTGCATGGGGTAATGGCGCTAAGTTAATCACGTAAAAGTTCATTAATGGCAGTTTTGGCTCGCGTTTGCGCATCAACCTTTTTAACGATAACTGCAGCATATAGGCTGTACTTACCATTGCTTGCCGGGATTGAGCCTGGAACAACTACAGAGCCTGCTGGTACTCGACCATAGTGGACTTCACCGGTTTCGCGATCACAAATCTTGGTGCTTTGGCCAATATAGACGCCCATGGAGAGCACGCTGTTCTCTTCAATCACAACACCTTCAACTACTTCAGAGCGAGCACCAATAAAACAGTTGTCCTCAATAATGACTGGGCCAGCTTGAATAGGCTCCAAAACCCCGCCAATACCCACGCCACCTGATAAATGTACGTTCTTACCAATCTGGGCGCATGATCCAACGGTTGCCCACGTGTCTACCATGGTACCTTCATCTACGTAGGCGCCAATATTGACGTAGGAGGGCATGAGAACAACATTCTTTGCTACATAAGAACCTCTGCGCGCAAATGCTGGGGGCACAACACGAAACCCACCCTTGGCAAAGTCTTCTGGGGTGTAGTTTGCAAACTTACTGGGGACTTTGTCATAGAACTGGGTGAAGCCACCTGCAGCCATAGTTTGGTTATCTTCCAGGCGGAACGATAACAAGACGGCTTTTTTAACCCATTGATTCACATCCCATTTGCCAATGCTACGTTTCTCGGCAACCCGAATCGAGCCATTATTAAGACCCTCTAAAACAGTGCTAACTGCTTGTCTGATTTCAGTGGGGGCGGAGCTTGGTGAGAGATTAGCGCGGTTTTCCCAAGCTTGATCAATGGTGGTTTGGAGGGCTTGACTCATAGGATGTGGATAACTATTGGATTGATAAGGATTTTTAGAAAATACATGGTTTAAATCACGAGTATTTCATTATATTGGGGGTTGCACTAAAGGGTTAGAAGCCTCGAGGATTGTTATCATCTCAGCTTAGAACTATTTAATCCTAAAACCCCTGATTTTGTTCCCCAAGAAGAGCGTCCGTGCAACTCAAATCTATTAAATTATCTGGTTTCAAATCCTTTGTAGACCCAACCCATTTTGAGCTACCTGGCCAACTAATTGGAGTTGTTGGACCCAATGGTTGCGGCAAGTCCAACATAATTGATGCCGTCCGTTGGGTGCTTGGCGAGTCTCGCGCGAGTGAGTTGCGCGGTGAGTCGATGCAGGATGTGATTTTTAATGGTTCGGGTTTGCGCAAACCATCCGGCCGTGCCAGCGTAGAACTTATTTTTGATAATGCCGATGGTCGTGCACAGGGACAGTGGTCAAGTTTCTCAGAGCTGTCAGTTAAACGTGTCTTAACCCGCGATGGTAATTCGAGTTACTACATTAATAATCAGGTAGTGCGCCGCAAAGATGTTCAAGATATTTTCTTGGGAACAGGTTTGGGCCCTCGTGCATATGCAATTATTGGCCAGGGAACTATTTCTCGAATCTTAGAATCGAAACCAGAAGAACTGCGTGTCTTTTTAGAAGAGGCTGCAGGGGTAACAAAGTACAAAGAGCGTCGTAAAGAAACTGCATCCCGTCTTGAGGATACGCAAGAAAACTTGGTACGCGTTCAGGATATTTTGCGAGAGCTCGAACAACAACTGGCTCGCTTGGAGGCGCAAGCTGAAGTTGCAAGCCGACACAATGAGCTCTTGGCGCAAATGAAGTCCCAGCAGCAGATGTTGTGGTTTGTAAAACAAACAGAGTCTGGTAAGGAACAAGAAAAGCACGCGAATTCAATTCGTGAGACCCAGGTGAAATTGGAGGAAGAGACTGCCAAATTACGCCATGCAGAGTCTGAGTTAGAAACAATGCGCACCCAGCAATACGCACTGCAAGATGTCGTCTCTAAAGCTCAGGGTGATTTATACGAGACCAATGCGGAAGTGAGCCAGGTTGAGGCAGAAATTAAATACGTGCACGAGTCACGTCAGCGTTTACAAGAGCAAGTCGCTGATTTGCAGGCGCAACTCGATCGTTGGACCACGCAAGAGAAGGAGGCTGCTCAAGCGCAGCGTCAGGCAGAGCAAGAATGTCGTCTGGCTAGTGAGAACGAAGCAAAATTGCAAGCAGATTTTGTTCAATTGCAGCAGCGCACCCCTATTCAAGATCAGGAATATCAATCTGCAAATAGCACCTTAGAACAAGCGCGTTCAACTCTGGCCAGTATGGAGCAGCGGATTGTTAGTTTGCAAGAGCGTTCAAAAGCAGGTGAGGCGCAAATTGAGGAAGTAAACAATCGTTCACAGCGCCTGCAGGATGAGTTAGCAGGGATGCGCAAGCCAGATGAACAAGCATTACAAATGGCTACTGATCGTCATGTAATGGCCCAACGTAAAGTGGAAGACGCAAAGTTAAAAGCCCGCCAAACACAAGAGCAAGTTCCTGCAATGGATACGGTTCGCCAAAATGCCTTGGAGCAGACTCAAAAAGCGAATCAAGATGTTCACCAAAGTGAGGCAAAGTTAACCGCCTTGGCCGCTTTGCAAGCCAGCGTTCAAGCGCAAGGAAAGATTGGCCCATGGCTTGAAAGTAAGGGGCTGAAAGAAAGTAAACGACTCTGGCAAGAGCTTAAGGTAGAAAAAGGGTGGGAGCCCGCTCTTGAGTCAGTTCTGCGTGAGCGCTTAGCGGCATTAACAGGTAAGAGCATTAGTGAGACCTTGAGCCTTGCAAAAGATGCGCCTCCCAGTCGTTTAGCAATTTTGTTGACCGATGATTTGGACTCATCAGAATCGAAGGCTCCAGCCGGATTTGTATCTCTTTTATCTCGAGTGCAAGCCGGTGGCATGACCGCAAGCGTGCTGCAAGAGTGGCTTAGCAATATTTACATTGCAGACAATCTTGAGGATGCTCTTCGTCGACGCTCACAGTTGGCAAAAGGCGCTGCCTTAGTTACTCAACAGGGTCATGTGGTGACCCGTGCCGGAGTGCAGTTGTATGCACCGGATTCTGAGCAGGCCGGCATGTTGGCTCGAGCCCAAGAGATGGAAAGCCTTGAGAAACAATTGAAGGCTCAACACTTGATTCAAAGTGAGTTGCAGAGCGAACTGGAGCAGGCCAGTGCAAATTATCAAGCTGCCCAACAAGCAGCGGATCAAGCTCGTATTGCTGCGGATCAATCGGTTCAGGAAGCACACGCCTTTGAAGTTGAAAAAATGCAGTTACTGCAAGCAAAAGAGCAGTACAGTATCCGTGCAGCGCAAATCGATAGTGAGCTCAAACAAATCGCTCAGCAATTAGAGCAAGTCAAGCAGGTTAATGGGCAAATCAATCAACAGTTGATTGATTCAGAGTCTGAGAAGGCAGTTTCGCAAAAGGGCTTACATTCTGCCCAAGAAAATCTTGAGCGAGTAGAGGCTGCCCGCGAGACTTTGCGTGAGTCCTTGCGTCAAGCTGAGATGATTGCACAAGAAGCAGCTTTTACCACCCGCTCTTTGCAACAGCGGATTAATGATTTACAACGCGATCAAACGACTGCTAGAACTCAGATCATGGAGTTGCAAGATCGCTTTGATGTGAGCCAGGTTGAGCTCAAAGGTTTGAGTGATGAGGCTGCGCAGAATAAGTTGCAGGCTTTACTCGTCACTCGCTCAGAGCGTGAGACAGCTCTGGCTCAGGCTCGAACCGAACAAGAAGCAATGCAACACCAGTTGCGTGAGGCAGACGAAGCCCGTTTATTCTTGGAGCAAACCTTGCAGCCTATGCGTGATCGGGTGGTTGACCTGCAACTACGTGAGCAGGCAGCGCGCTTAAGCTATGAGCAGTTCACCACTTTATTGAGTGATGATCAGGCTGATCTTCAGAGTTTGGCCGAACGCTATAGTCCTGATCTGCGGGCAAGTAGTTTGCAAGGCGAGGTGACCCGTCTCAATAATGAGATTCAGTCCCTGGGCCCAGTCAATATGGCTGCTTTAGAGGAGTTATCGAGCAGTCGTGAGCGTAAATCCTTCTTGGATGCCCAATCGGCTGATTTGAATGAGGCCATTCAAACCTTAACTGACGCCATTGCAAAGATTGATGCAGAGACGAGAGACCTCTTGCAGGGAACCTTTGATCAGGTCAATACCCACTTTGGCCGATTGTTCCCAGAGTTATTTGGTGGTGGGCATGCCCAATTGGTGATGACCGGTGAAGAGATCTTGGATGCGGGCGTACAGGTAATGGCGCAACCACCAGGTAAGAAGAACAGCACCATCCATTTACTCTCGGGTGGAGAAAAAGCCTTAACTGCAATCGCACTGGTCTTCTCCTTATTCCTGCTAAATCCCGCACCATTTTGTTTGCTCGATGAGGTTGATGCCCCTCTTGATGATGCGAATACGATGCGCTATGCTGAGATGGTTGCCAGAATGTCAGATAAGACTCAGTTTGTGTTTATTTCTCACAACAAGATCACCATGGAAATTGCTAGCCAATTAATTGGAGTAACCATGCAGGAGCAGGGCGTTTCACGTATTGTTGCTGTTGATATCTCGTCAGCAGTTTCGATGGTGGAGGCGGCTTAATGCCGCTCGAGCAATTTGCTTCTCAATTTGGCTTGTCGGAGCTTCAGCTAGCTCTTGGATTTATCGGCTTACTCCTTTTAGTGTGGGTCATCGTCTATAACATTCGCAATGCGAGAAGCCGAAATAATCATCAAGCAGAACAAAAAGAAGGCCCCAGTGGTTTTGCTGAACCAAAAAATGATCCGAACCCAGAGCCTTCTGTAGAGCCGAGTCCTATTCAAGTTATATCCCCTCAGGCAATTGACCCACGAATTGATTGTGTTGTCGCCTTGCGTTTTTCTGAGCCTATTGCCGGAATTGAGATTTTGGATAGCTTGAAGTCTTGGTCAGACCTGCAAACTCCTTGGATGGCGGATGGTCTTATCTCCACAACTATCGGTGAGGGTGTTTGGGGTCCTTTGGAAAGTAATCATTTTTATGCCGAGATTCAGTTGGCAGTGCAATTAGCTAGTCGTAAAGGACCTATTGGGGTTCTCGAGTTGTCAGACTTCTGCTCGAGGGTTCAAGTGCTCGCCGAGACCCTAGATGCGCAGATTGATATGCCATCTGTGAGAGCTATGCTAGATAGTGCCAAAGAGCTTGACGCACTTGCAGCACAAAGCGACATTTTGTTGGGCATTAATATTGTGTTTGATCAGCAATCCTGGTCATGGCCTCATTTGGATTCCACTCTCACCCAACGTGGCTTTAGATTGGGAACTAATGGTGCTTCATTTGAGTATCCGATTCAAGGCAAGGTAGCTTTTCGTACAGGGCAATTTGATCGTCAAGTGCCCATCAAGCAAATTACCCTCCTATTGGAGGTCCCTGTTGTGATGGCTCAGTTACGACCCTTTGATTTAATGCTCAATGAGGCTGCCGATATTGCAGAGGCTCTTCAAGGACGGCTTGTGGATGATAATGGCGTTAACTTAACGGAAGGCTCTGTTAATGTAATTCGTCAACAGTTAGATGCCTTGTATGCCCAACTAGAAAAATTTGGTATTTCAGCTGGGTCAAGCACTGCCATTCGATTATTTAGTTAGGACAGCAATTGAGTAAAGGCGGATCCTCAGAAGTGGATCGTTATCGTTTTTTACAAACAGAGCTTGCTCGTCTGGAGCATGCCTACTATGTCTTGGATCAGCCTTTAGTACCTGATGCTGAATATGATCGCCTGTACCGAGAGCTGCTGGATTTAGAAGCTAAGCACCCCGACTGGATTACTCCTGATTCTTTATCGCAACGAGTGGGTGGAGCGCCGCTCAAAGTATTTGATGAGGTCTGGCATACAGTCCCGATGCTCTCCCTCAATAATGCATTTGATGAGGCTGAGTTAATTGCCTTTGACCGCCGCTGTCGAGAGGGTTTGGGTCTGGAAAAGGTGGAGTACGCCTGTGAACTTAAGTTTGATGGCTTGGCGATTTCTTTACGTTATGAGGCTGGCGTGTTGGTTCGGGCAGCAACCCGAGGCGATGGAACTAGCGGCGAGGATGTCACCGCCAATGTTCGAACAATTCGTTCTATTCCATTGCGCTTAGCTGGAAAGCAACTTCCAGAAGTTTTAGAGGTGCGCGGTGAAGTGTTTATGCATCGTGACGATTTTGAGCGCATGAACAAAAGTGCTGCTGCCAAAGGAGAGAAGGAGTTTGCCAATCCCAGAAATGCTGCTGCAGGAAGTTTGCGTCAACTGGATTCCAAAATTACTGCAAAGCGACCCTTAAGTTTTTATGCATATGGATTGGGTGCGCTAGAGCCCTCCAACTGGCTTCCCGAAAGCCATGGTCAATTGCTTGATCATTACTGTGAACTCGGTCTACCCGTTTGTCATGAGCGTAAAGTGGTGAGCTCAGTAGAGGGCCTTTGGGAGTTTTATCAAGCAATGGGTGCCAAGCGTAATCAATTGCCGTATGAAATTGATGGTGTAGTTTACAAAGTCAACTCATTCAAGCTACAAAACGTATTAGGTTTTGTCTCGCGCGCTCCGCGCTTTGCCATTGCGCACAAATACCCTGCCCAAGAGGAAATCACTACCGTATTAGGAATTGATGTTCAGGTGGGTAGAACAGGTGCCATAACACCAGTTGCTCGTTTATCACCCGTGGTTGTTGGAGGTGTCACGGTAACCAATGCAACACTTCACAATGAGGATGAGGTGCGGCGTAAAGATGTTCGCGTTGGTGATACTGTCGTTGTCCGTAGAGCTGGTGATGTGATACCTGAGGTCGTATCTGTTGTCCTGGATCGCAGGCCAAGCAATACCAAGCCATTTGAGATCCCAAGCCGTTGCCCGATCTGCGATTCACATATTGAGCGCCTCGCCGACGAGGCGGTTGCCCGGTGTAGTGGCGGATTATTTTGTGCTGCTCAACGTAAACAGGCATTACTCCATTTTGCACATCGTCGGGCAATGGATATTGATGGCCTTGGCGACAAAATTGTTGATCAATTAGTGGATCTCAATTTAGTACGAACTCCTGCTGATCTATACCGCTTGGGTTTTTCTGCCTTAGCCAATTTAGATCGTATGGGAGAGAAGTCCGCAGATAATTTGATTCAAGCCATTGCTCAATCAAAGAGTACCAGCTTGCCACGTTTTATCTTCGGTCTGGGTATCCGACACGTCGGAGAAAGTACTGCCAAAGACTTAGCGAAGTACTTTGGGAATATGCATGCCTTGATGGACGCGCAAACGGATGATCTCCTCAGGGTAAATGATGTTGGCCCTGTTGTAGCAGATTCAATCATCAGTTTTATGTCTGAGACTCATAACCGAGAGGTGATTGAACAACTTCTAGCCTCAGGGATTGAGTTCCAAGCAGAGGAGCGGATTGCCGGCGTTGATTTGAGCGGCAAGACCTTCGTACTTACTGGAACACTACCAACGATGTCACGCGACCAAGCTAAGGCCTTATTGGAGGCTGCAGGAGCAAAGGTAGCTGGCTCAGTTTCGCAAAAAACCTCTTATGTTGTTGCTGGTGCTGATGCAGGGAGTAAGCTGGACAAAGCCAATGAGTTAGGTGTTCCAGTGATTGATGAAGAAGCTCTAATGAAAATGCTAAGCAGCTAACACTTCCAGTATTTCCGTTTCAAGTTGGATTTGTAATTTTGGATTCTTGCTTAAGTTAGTACCATCTACTAGGAGAATGTCTTCAACCCGTTCGCCCAGGGTATTAATTCTGGCGGTATGCAGGGAGACATGGTGTTTTGCTAGTGCTTTGGCTACTGCGTATAAGAGGCCAGAGCGATCTGATGCAGAGAGAGTAAGGGCAAAGTATTGATTGCGCTCATCGGGCTGTAAGCTGACCCTCGCCTGGATTGGAAAGCTTTTTGATTGACGGGAGAGTCGGCCGATATTGGGTTCTGGTAATGGGGCAGCCTTCTTAATTGATTCTGCAAGTTCATATTCAACCAGTTGGATGAGATCGCGATAACTCCCACCTTCATCAACTAAATGACTACCTGAGATTTGGAAGGTATCTAAGGCATAACCATGCTTCGTTGTATGAATTCTGGCATCCCAAATCGAGAAGTTATGGCGCTCAAAATAAGCACAAATACGAGCAAATAAATCAACCTGGTCTTTCACATAAACGGCTACCTGCAAACCTTCGCCTGCGGGTGATAAGCGGGCGCGCACGATAGGCTCTTCGGTTTGGACGCGATTAAAGAGATGGCGCGTGAGCCAGGCAATATCACTAGCCTCTTGCCGTAAGAAAAACGCAACATCCAATTGTTCCCAAAGATCGTTGCAGGCACTATCTTCAATGCCAAACATGCGCAGTTGACGATGGGCCTCCTCTTGATGCTGGATCAGCTCTGAGGATGGATCAGGTTTTGCGCCGCCAAGAACTCGCAAGGTTGCGCGATAAAGATCCTCTAGTAATTTTCCTTTCCATGCATTCCAAACCTTTGGACTGGTTCCTCGAATATCAGCTACGGTTAGGAGATAGAGGGCGGTGAGATGGCGTTCGTCGCGCATACGCTTTGCGAATGCCGTAATCACTTCGGGATCAGTAATATCTTGTTTCTGGGCGATTTGGCTCATGGTTAAATGCTCAGCTACGAGCCATACTAAGAGTTCGGTTTCATCTGAAGAAAGCCCGTGCTCTTTGGCAAAAGCACGAGCATCGCGCTTACCAAGTTCTGAGTGGTCTCCACCTCGTCCTTTGGCAATGTCATGAAATAGGGCGGCCAGAACAATAATCCAGTTCTTATCAAAGCTGGCAATTAAATTGCTACATACTGGAAACTCATGGGTGTGCTCAATAATCATGAAACGTCGAACATTGCGCAGAACCATCAATATATGTTGGTCAACGGTATACACATGAAACAGATCATGTTGCATTTGCCCAACGATGCGCCGAAATGAGGGGAGGTAACGACCGAGTACGCTCGTTTGATTCATGAGACGAAATGCTGTTGTGACCCCATCTGGAAGCTTGAGAAGCTCCATAAAGGCCGTGCGATTTCGGGGATCCTTGCGCCATGTGGCATTCATTAATTGCCGAGCGTTATAAAGCGCCCTAAATACCGTTGCTGAAAGACCATTGATGGCTGGATTTTGTGCAAAAACCAAAAAGGTTTGCAAAATGGCTTCAGGATGCTTTTGATAAAGATCGGGGTCAACAATATCGAGCAGGCCTTGCCTTTCAATAAACATCTCATTACCGGGTCCGGGAATAGGATGGGTTATACGCGCCTCTTTAGGAAAGAGTAAAGCCTCAATGTTTTGCAGCAAGATAGTATTAAGTTGGCCAACAGCTTTGGCAGCCCAATAGTACTGACGCATCAGTTCTTCGCTCGCCAAGCGAGTCGATTCGTGTTGAATCCCAAATTGTTTAGCAAGCCCCGCCTGCAGATCAAACACTAAGACATCTTGCCGCCGTTTTGCGAGTAGATGTAAATTGGCTCGTATCGTTTGTAAGAGTTTTTGATTGCGATTGAGTTCTTTGAGCTCTCTCGCTGTAATTAAGCCTTTTTTGTGAAGGTCGGCAAAACTATGACCAAGCCCTGCTGCCTTGCTAACCCATAAGATGATTTGTAAGTCACGCAAACCACCAGGACTTTCCTTGCAGTTTGGTTCAAGCGCATAGGGGGTTTCTTGATATTTGTAGTGCCTCTGTTGTTGCTCTAATAGCTTTGCTTGAAAAAAAGCCTTAGGCTCCATAGCCTCATCCAAATGCTGTCTGAAGCGCTTAAAGAGAGCACGGTTACCACCAATGAGCCGTGCCTCTAAGACAGAGGTCCTTACGGTAATATCTCCCGAGGCTTCTGATAGGCACTCAGATAGAGTACGAACTGCAGAACCAATTTCTAGACCAGAGTCCCAGCAGCGAGCAACAAATTTTTCAATGTTGCTTGATAAGAGATGATCTTGATTGCTGGCTTGATCATCGAGCAGAATGAGAATATCGATATCTGAGTGAGGAAAGAGTTCACCTCGCCCATAGCCGCCAACAGCAATTAGAGTAGCAGCCTGATTAAGATTACATTCATTCCATAAATCCAGGAGCTGGGCATCTGTTGCTTGGTTGAGCTTTTGCATCAGCTTGCCAACGTGCTGATTCTGCAAAAAGTCAGAGCAGGCTAAGGCCCTTGCATTATTGAGTGGATTTGCTCCTAAATGCATTGGCAATTAATGAACAAATACCCAAAACTTATACAGCGATTGCGCTGGGACGGTATTGCAATTGACCCACACAGGCAGGTGCTTTTGGGGTGCCCTGAGACCAGGTTAAAACTTCAACACCAGAACGGGTCACCAAAACTGTGTGCTCCCATTGCGCAGATAGGCTGCGATCTTTTGTTTTAACAGTCCATTGATCAGGCATGGTGCGGATCTCACGTCGACCCGCATTAATCATGGGCTCAACAGTGAAGGTCATACCCTCCTCGAGTGTTTCACCAGTTCCCGGTTTGCCATAGTGCAAGATTTGCGGATCTTGATGAAACACCTTGCCAATGCCATGACCGCAATACTCACGAACTACGGAGTAGCCGGCATTCTCAGCATGCGATTGAATGGCATAACCAATATCACCCAGTCGTGCTCCTGGTTTAACTTGAGCGATACCTAGCCACATACACTCAAAGGTAATCTGATTTAAGCGTGCGGCCATGATGGAGATTTCGCCAACACTAAACATACGACTTGTGTCCCCGTAATATCCATCTTGCGTAATGACGGTGATGTCCAAATTAACAACGTCCCCATTTTTGAGGATCTTGTCACCGGGAATGCCGTGGCAAATGACATCATTAACCGAGGTGCAAATTGAAGCAGGGAAGGGTGGGTAGCCTGGGGGTTGGTAATTAAGTGGAGCGGGAATGGTCTTTTGTACATCCTTCATGTAGGCATGGCAAAGACGGTCTAGCTCACCAGTGCTAACCCCTGGTTTGATAAACGGGGTAATGTAATCTAGGACCTCGCTTGCCAGCCGGCCGGCCTCGCGCATTCCCTGCAGGTCTTTTTCATCAGTAAAAATGCTGTGCATAGCTCACATTATGGCTGAATATCCTCAATCGAGCCCAGTCCGAATATCACTAGATCCCTGATATTTAAGGTATAATTTGCCAATCGTCTCCATGGTGGGGGCGAAATCCCAGGTCAAGCCATCCAGGGTGGCGCTTTTGAGCGCAGTCAGGACTTGACCTTAGAACCAACCCTTAGGAGATTGTAATGTCAGTGACAATGCGTGAAATGCTAGAAGCTGGGTGCCATTTTGGTCACCAAACTCGCTTCTGGTCCCCCAAGATGGCCCCTTATATTTTTGGTCATCGCAACAAAATACACATCATCAATTTAGAGAAAACCTTGCCGATGTTTCAGGATGCCCTGAAATTCGTGCGTCAGGTTGCTGCCAATCGTGGCACTGTTCTCTTTGTTGGTACTAAGCGCCAATCGCGTGAGATCATCGCTGAAGAGGCGGCTCGCGCAGGTATGCCTTATGTTGATAGCCGCTGGCTAGGCGGTACCTTAACGAACTTCAAAACAGTGAAGGGTTCCATCAAGCGTCTCAAAGATATGGCTGCCGCAAAAGAAGCAGGCGATTGGGAAAAGCTTTCCAAGAAAGAAGCCCTTACTAATGAGCGTGAATTTGATAAGTTACAAAAATCGCTTGGCGGTATTCAGGATCTGAATGGCGTGCCAGACGCCATTTTTGTGGTGGACGTTGGGTATCACAAAATTGCCATCACCGAAGCGAATAAATTGGGTATCCCAGTGATTGCTGTTGTGGATACCAATCACTCTCCAGAGGGCGTCGATTACATCGTTCCTGGTAATGATGACTCCAGTAAAGCTGTTGTGCTCTATGTTCGTGGTGTTGCCGATGCAATCCTCGAAGGTAAAGCAAATGCTGTCCAGCAAGTATTAGAGTCTGTTAAAGAGGGTGAAGAAGAGTTTGTGGAAGAAGGGAAGGAAGACTGATGCCCGCGATTACCGCAGCAATGGTTGGCGAGCTCCGCGCCAAGACTGATGCGCCCATGATGGAGTGTAAGAAAGCTTTAACGGAAGCCGATGGTGATATGGTCAAAGCAGAAGAGATTCTGCGGGTTAAGTTAGGCAGTAAAGCAAGCAAGGCGGCATCACGTGTAACAGCCGAAGGTGTCATTGTTTCCTTTATTCAAGGTAATACTGGTGCTTTGTTAGAAGTCAACTGCGAAACCGATTTCGTTTCCAAGAATGATGACTTCCTGGCATTTAGTAATGGTTGCGCTAAGTTGGTTGCCGAGAAAAATCCTGCTGATGTTAGTGCTTTAGCCGCCTTAGGACTTGATGGCAAAACGGTCGAAGCAGTTCGCTCTGAGTTGATTGGCAAGATCGGTGAAAACATGAATCCACGCCGCTTTAAGCGGTTTGCTGGCGGTGGCCAATTGGTTTCTTATCTGCACGGTAACCGCATTGGTGTGATGGTGGAGTATGAGGGCGATGCAACTGCTGCTAAAGATGTAGCAATGCATATTGCCGCCATGAAACCAGTTTCTCTATCAACGGCCGATGTCCCAGCTGAGAGTATTGCTACCGAGCGCAAAATTGCAGAGCAAAAGGCACTTGAATCTGGAAAACCTGCAGAGATCGCTGCTAAGATGGTTGAAGGTGCAGTCCAGAAATACCTCAAAGAGGTTTCACTTTTAAACCAAGCTTTTGTGAAGAACGATAAGCAAACTGTCGAACAGATGCTCAAGGCCGCAAACACAACAATCAAGTCATTTAGCTTGTTTGTTGTGGGCGAGGGTATTGAGAAACGTCAGGATGACTTTGCTGCAGAGGTTGCTGCTCAGGTTGCAGCTGCAAAGGCAACCGCCTAAAAGCCTATGCCAGGATACAAACGCGTTCTACTCAAGTTATCGGGCGAGGCCCTGATGGGTGAAGATGCCTATGGAATCAATCCCAAAACGATTGATTCCATGGTCACTGAAATTGCTCAAGTAGTTAGCCTGGGAGTAGAAATCGCGATTGTGATCGGCGGCGGCAATATATTCCGTGGTGTGGCTGGTGGCGCGGCAGGTATGGATCGAGCCACCGCTGACTATATGGGTATGTTAGCCACCATGATGAACTCACTTGCTTTGCAGGATGCGCTTCGTCAAAAAGGGGTTGAGGCCCGTGTGCAATCCGCTTTAAGAATGGATCAGGTGGTAGAGCC
>JAIXPN010000166.1 GCA_027486235.1 Burkholderiaceae bacterium | reverse complement strand
TATTTAACAAAACCAAATATAAAAACAATGTTCTACGCCATCGTCATTTTTATTTCCGCTTTCTTAATTTTTCTGGTGCAACCGTTAATTGCAAAACAGATATTGCCTTGGTTTGGCGGATCTGCGGCGGTGTGGGGAACTTGCTTACTTTTCTTTCAGTCGGCATTGCTTGCCGGATATGCTTACGCAGATGTGCTAACACGTTACCTCACTATCAAACGTCAGGTGATTCTGCACGGAGTTCTGCTGCTTGGTGCCGCAATCACAATGCCAATTATTGCCAGTGATGCATGGCGCCCTCTCGGTAATGAAGAACCTATTCTTCGAATCCTTGGCCTTTTGCTAGTTACGATTGGTTTACCGTATTTTCTTTTGGCAAGCACAACACCATTGATTGGTGCTTGGTACTGGCGACGCTACCAAGCTTCAGCACCATACCGTTTGTTTGCCTTATCCAATTTTGCATCCTTGCTTGCATTATTGGGCTACCCCTTTTTGATTGAACCCTGGCTTGGTAATCGTGAGACCGCGTGGGCGTGGTCAGTACTTTTTTGTGTATTTGCCGTTTTGTGTTTTGCGCTTGGACTGTCAACGGTTCGTCATGGACGGCAAAGTCAGAATAACGATGTTTCCGAAGGGGCCCAAGTATCGAGTGGCAATGTCTCTGATCAAAGTCACATCATTCATACGGGGCAATGGTTGCGATGGGTTGCATTATCAGCGATTGGTTCCGCCCTACTGTTGGGCGTTAGTAGTCATCTAACCCAGAATATTTCATCAGCACCTCTGCTGTGGGTCATACCTCTCGCTCTTTATCTTATTACATTCATTATTAGCTTTGATCATCCTCGCTGGTATGTGCGTGCAATTTATTTACCACTTGCCATCATTTTGGTTCCGGCCATGGCATGGTTATCGGATTCTCTCAATTTGAAATTCGTTACCCCAATTTATGCCTGTGGTTTATTCGTAGTGTGTATGGTTTGCCACGGTGAGCTTGCGCGTCTAAAGCCGCACCCATCAAAACTAACGACATTCTATTTATCGATCTCAATTGGCGGAGCTTTGGGCTCTTTAGCGATGGCAGTAATTGCCCCCTTGGTACTCGCTGGCTATTTTGAGCTCTATGCCGCCTTAATAGCAGCAGCCGTCATCGCCTTGTTTATTCCGATTGGTAATAGCGCACGCAGTCGTTTATTTGCTAAGGGTGTTGCCGGAATCGTCGTAATTGGTGTCAGCGCCCTGTCTTGGAAAGGGATACATGACTACACCTCAGGTGTACGTTTTATGGAGCGTGATTTCTATGGCGTAGTACGGACACGTGACAACTCTAATGGGGGTGCAGACTTTCGAAGTCTCATTCATGGAGCGATTGCACACGGTGGTCAGCTTCTAGATGAGGAATTGCAAATGAGTCCCTCGAGCTATTACGGACCAACAAGTGGCTACGGTAGAGTTTTTGCTAGCTTACCGGATGGCCCCAAAACGATTGGCGTGATTGGGCTTGGAGCCGGCGCTCTGGCAGTCTATGCCAAACCTGGGGATCATTGGGTTTTCTATGAGATCTCGCCATCTGTAGTACGAGCTGCTAAGAAAGACTTCACCTTCCTGGATAAGATGAAGGCAACTCATGAAATCGTGATTGGTGATGGCCGTCTCTCATTGGATCGCGAGCCCTCGAGAAAGTTCGATATCTTGGCAATGGACGCATTTTCAGGTGATTCAATCCCGACCCACTTAATTACCAAAGAGGCGATGGAAATTTATATGAAGCACCTCAAGCCGGATGGTGTGATTGTGTTTCAGGCAACCAATCGTTTTGTGGACCTTCTTCCAGTTGCGCGCAATCTTGCTGATGCTCACGGCCTATCGATCGTTGTCATCACGGATTCTCCAGCGTTTGAGACTGGACCCGAGTATTGGTACGCACATACCGATCAGGTCATTATGACGCGCAACACAAAACTATTGAATCAAGAAAAAATTAAGTCGAGTGCAGTAGAAATTCCGCAGCGTGCTGGCTTTCCGATGTTTACGGACGACTACATCAATCTATTGCGTTTATTCAAGCGTAGCTCAAATTAATGAACATGGTGGATTGGATTGCTGATTTGTGATCCAATCTGCCTAGGGCTATCCCTGTAAGAATTTTCTGATTTTTCTGTAGTCCATGTTTTGGGGTTTATCTCTTAAGCGCTGAGATTGCTGATGATTGAGCAAGACCCCCTTGTATAAATCTCATCTTTAGTATTTCTGTAATTTTTACCCACTAGTTTCAACTCCATTCTCTCCCTAGACTTCATTCGTTGGCGCATTGCCATCGCACGAATGAAAGGAGTTCTCCTTGGAGAATAAAGAGCATGGATTAAAGCGGCACCTCAAAGCCAGACATATTCGATTGATGGCTTTGGGTTCCACCATTGGGGTTGGATTGTTTTTAGGATCAGCAACAGCCATTCAAATAGCGGGCCCAGCAATTCTGTTGGCTTACTTGTTGGCTGGAATGGTCGCTTTTGTGGTGCTGCGCACCTTGGGCGAGATGGCAGTTCATGAACCCGTTGCTGGCTCGTTTGCGTCTTATGCGAGCAGCTACATCAATCCTTTGGCAGGTTACATGGTGGGTTGGGGCTACTGGACCTATTGGGTGGTGGTTGCCATTGCCGAGGTTACTGCAGTCGGCATATACATGGGCATGTGGTTTCCTGATATTCCGCAATGGATCTGGGCCCTGTCATCCATCATCTTGATGGGCTTAATTAATCTGATTGCCGTGAAAGTGTTTGGTGAGTTTGAGTTTTGGTTTGCACTCATCAAAATCGTGGCGATTGTCTTGATGATTGCGATGGGAAGTGCAGTTATTTTTCTGGGCTTTACGAACGATTGGGTACCAATGGGCCTCAGTAATTTGTGGCAACACGGGGGCTTCTTTCCGAACGGTCTAAGTGGCTTCTTGCTTTCATTGCACATGGTCTTATTTGCTTACGTGGGTATTGAGATGATTGGCCTTTCAGCGGGAGAAGCACAAAACCCCAAGAAAACGATTCCGATGGCAATTGACTCACTCACATGGCGCATCCTTATTTTTTATCTAGGCGCTTTATTGGTGATTTTGGCAATTTTTCCGTGGAACGAGGTTGGTCAGCAAGGCAGTCCCTTTGTCGCTATGTTTGAACGTATTGGCTTACGGGAAGCTGCTGGAGTGATTAATTTTGTGGTGATCACCGCCGCACTTTCATCATGCAATGCTGGCATCTTTAGTGGTGGACGATTGCTATGGGCGCTATCGGCTAATGGCTATGCCCCCAAGCGCTTTGCTCATTTATCGAACAATGGCGTCCCACATCGCGCGGTGATCGGTACGGTTTGCATTCCAATGATTGGTGTGATTTTGAACTACTTTGTTCCAGAGAAAGCATTCCATTACATGATGGCCGCAGTGACATTCGTCGGTTTGATGGTGTGGATTGCTATTTTGTGTACGCACTTTCGCTTCCGCGCTTCTTTATCCAAGGAGCAGTTATCAGCACTGTCATATCGCACACCATGGTGGCCGTATTCATCATGGTTTGCCTTGGCATTTATTGCACTCGTCATCGTCTTGATGAGCTTTCATGAAGATGCGCGTATGGCATTAATTGTGGGACCCATCTTATTGGGCTTGTATTTCGTGTTGTATTTCATATTCGGTTTGGACAAAAAAGAGAAGTTTCAATTAGGAGAACAGCAATGATTATTGGTATACCAAAGGAAATTAAAAATAATGAGTATCGGGTTGGCTTAACTCCCAGTCTTGTTAGTGGTCTATGTAAGCAAGGCCATACAGTAATTGTGCAACGTGAGGCCGGTAGTCAAATTGGTTTTAGTAATGCCGCCTACCAAGAAGCTGGTGCGCAATTGGCAGATAATGCAAACGATATTTTTGCTCGTGCCCAGATGATTGTGAAGGTGAAAGAGCCGCAAGCGCAGGAGTGCGCCTTATTGCGCGAAGATCAAATCTTATTTACTTACCTTCATTTGGCGCCCGATCCAGAGCAAACAAAAGCGCTGATGGACTCAGGATCAATTTGTATTGCCTATGAAACCGTAACTTCCCCACAAGGCACGCTTCCTTTATTGGCGCCAATGAGTGAGGTAGCTGGTCGGATGGCTATCCAGGCGGCAGCGACGCATTTGGAGAAATCCAAAGGAGGCTCTGGCGTTCTGATGGGCGGCATTCCTGGCGTTAGCCCAGCGAAGGTGGTGATTCTGGGGGCGGGCGTGGTTGGCCGTAATGCCTTACAGATTGCCTTGGGAATGGGTGCGCACGTGTGCATCCTCGATCGTGACCTTGAGCGCCTACGCCAGATTGATTCTATTTACGGAAACCGAGTGCGCACCTTGTTCTCGGATACCGCGAGTATCGAAGCCGCAGTAATCGAGGCGGATGTTGTCATTGGTGCAGTTTTGTTGCCCGGTGGTTCTGCGCCGAAGCTAGTGAACAAGGCAATGCTCCAAAAAATGCGCCCAGGATCAGTGATGGTGGATGTGGCGATTGACCAAGGGGGTTGTTTTGAGACCTCGGTGCCCACAACGCATGCGGAGCCAACCTATGTGATTGATGGGGTGATTCATTATTGTGTTGCCAATATGCCAGGGGCAGTAGCGCGTACTTCCACAATTGGCCTTACCAATGCAAGTTATCCATTCATTGAGCAAATTGCCAAGCATGGAGTGATGAAGGCAATGGAACTGAACCCACATCTTAAAGATGGCTTGAGTATCTTCAAGGGACACTTAACTTCCGCGCCCGTAGCAAAGGCGCAGAAGTTAAATTACATCTCAGCAGATGAGGCTATTGGTAGTTGCTCTTTAGTCGAGGTCTGTGACTAAGGAAGCTAGGGTCTCGTGAGGGAGGGTTTCGACATGCATGGGGTAACCCTTGTGGTCGCAACCCACCATCATTTGTGCACCAGCCTTCAAGGCGTCTTTCATGGCTTTTGTTAATGGAATGCGCAAGAAGTGCACAGCCGAAGTCTTGTCGCTAGTGGCGCGCTCAAGATCTTCATCCGCAAGGGCATAAACCCGAGGCTGACCTTCAACTTCAATGAAGATTTGATCTTCAATGCCCACCAATTTAGCGAGAGCCACTTTACGGTCTGCCTCGTTGGGATACTCAATCATCATGGTGACCTTGAAATCAGAGCCGCCCGGTACCATAGGGTTATAGGCATCGAGCTCATCTTGGATACCTTCTTCTTCAAAGGTCTTCTCGACACGCAACATTTCTTGAATTTGATAGCGCATTAAGAACTCGTTCTCAAAAATCAGGGTGAGGTGATCACCTAAATGCACTGTGCGTAACTTACGCTCTGCAATTGCCTGTTGACGCATTTCAGGACGCGCTTTGTGATAAGCCTCAAGACTTAATAAGCTGTCGATCGTAATTTTTCCCATACCAATTGATCCTGTATTCATTGTGTTCTCAAAAAAAGTGATTAAAGTCCGTAGGCTTTAGCCATCAGGGTTAAAGGGTGTGCCATTGCTATTTTGGGCAAGCCGAGCTCATCCATGCCTTGAGCAATGTGATGACCAGCGAGTTGGCAATCGGAGCTGATGTAGTTTGGCGATTCCTCTGCCATGCTTCTAAATACGGGTCGACCAATCTTCATTGCCATTGCATGGAATTCCTTCTTCACACCCCAAGTACCCGAGTGGCCAGAGCAGCGCTCGACAACGTTGACCTCGGTTCCAGGAATGAGCTTGAGTGCCTCGGCTGTTTTTTGTCCAACATTTTGTACGCGCGAGTGGCAGGCTACGTGATAGCTTACATGCCCCAACTCTTCTTTAAAGTCCTGCTTCAATAAACCATCTTTGCTACGTGCAATGAAGTACTCGAAGGGATCCCACATCGCTTCTTTTACTGCTTGCACGTCAGCATCATCCGGGAACATGAGGGGCAACTCTTGCTTAAACATCAGAGTGCACGATGGAATAGGCGTAACAATGGCATAGCCTTCACGAGCTAACTTTGCCAACTTCGGAATATTCAGTTCTTTATTTTCTTTAACCGATTCCAAATCGCCTAATTCAAGTTTAGGCATACCGCAGCAAGCCTCTTTATCAACAAGTGCGTATGGGATTTGATTGTGGTCGAGAATCTTAATGAGATCTTGACCAATGCCTGGCTCGTTGTAATTGATGTAGCAGGTTGCATAAATCGCCACTTTGCCAGGAGTCCGTTGACCATCCTTTACTGGGTATGCAGCAGAGACCTTTGCTAATTGCGGAAAGGTCTTCGAAGCATATTCAGGAATCCAAGCTTTCTTATCAACACCTAAAGCGCCTTCCATCATCAAGCGCGCCACTCCTGTGTTATTCACAGCATTGACAGCTTGGGTCACGATAGGAATGCCAGCAAAGTGGCCGAGCTTATCGGTTGATGAAAGTAATTTATCGCGAAAAGTTGATTTACCTTGTTTGAAATGAACCGCCTTGGCGCGCAACATCAAATGAGGGAAGTCAATATTCCAAGGATGGGGTGGTGTGTAGGGACATTTAGTCATATAGCAAACGTCGCAGAGATAGCATTGGTCGACGACCTGTTGGTAATCGGCTTTTGCAACCCCAGCCACTTCACCATCTTCCGTTGCATCGACCAAATCAAAGAGGGCTGGAAATGAGCCGCACAAGTTTACGCAACGCCGACAGCCGTGGCATAAATCAAAAACCCGCTCCATCTCAGCTTCGAGTTTTTCAGTGTTATAAAAGTCGGGATTAGTCCAATCTAGAGGGTGCCGGGTTGGCGCTTCAAGATTACCTTCGCGTAAAGTCATGGGTTTGCTTTCAACAGAAAAATTAAGATGGTGGCAGTTTAGGGTTTTTTCCTATGATAGCCAAATTGTA
>JAIXPN010000057.1 GCA_027486235.1 Burkholderiaceae bacterium | reverse complement strand
GACATTTTTCATGCCAGGGCTTGCTTTCACAAAAGAGCAGCCAATGATCGAAGCAATGATCGAGATGCCACCTAAGACCAAGGGATAGATCACCGCAGCCACGGGTGCGCCTACGACCATCAGAGCGCCCAAGACCATCGTCGCAATCAGTGTCACCGCATAGGTCTCAAACAAATCGGCTGCCATACCAGCGCAGTCGCCAACGTTATCACCGACGTTATCAGCAATCACAGCGGGGTTACGTGGATCGTCTTCTGGAATACCGGCCTCTACTTTACCCACGAGGTCTGCGCCAACGTCCGCACCCTTGGTAAAAATACCGCCACCCAAACGCGCGAAGATAGAAATCAAGGAGGAGCCAAAGGCTAAACCAATCAATGGGTGCAAAACATCGGAGAGCTCTTGGCCGTTATCCATTGAGACCAACAACATAAAGAAGAGTCCAACACCTAGGAGGCCAAGACCAACAACCAACATACCGGTAATGGCGCCACCCTTAAAGGCAACATTGAGGGCCTCGTTCATACCGACGGTAGCTGCTTGTGCAGTTCTCACGTTGGCGCGCACCGAGACGTTCATGCCGATAAATCCGCAGGCGCCAGACAACACAGCACCGATCACAAAACCCACGGCGGTAGCAATATCCAAAAAGACCGCCATCAAGATGGTGAGCACCACCCCAACAATGGCAATCGTTTTGTATTGACGGGACAAATACGCGGCGGCACCTTGCTGAATCGCCTCAGCGATTTCAACCATTTTGGCGTTGCCCGTATCTTGTTTGAGAATCCAGGTTCGCATCACGAAGCCGTAGATCACTGCGATCACACCGCAGATTAATGCGAAATAAAGACCATATGTAACAGTACTCATGCTGCATCACTCCCAATAAGTTGAGTATTCATTTGCATCAAAGTAAGCCTAAAAGTACTCCCAGGCCCCAGGCCTTAAAATAGGAAGTACTAAAGCTTTTAAAGTATCCAACAGAATTTGGTCTTTGCCACTTTGCTAAGATCAGGGTATCTACTAAGCAAACCGGTTTATTTGATTAATTTGGAGCATGTATGAGTCTTGATAACGTCACCCCCGGAAAAAGGGTCCCTGAAAACTTTAACGTCATCATCGAAATTCCAATGAATGCCGACCCGATTAAGTATGAGGTCGATAAAGAAACTGGCGCTATCTTTGTAGACCGCTTTATGGGCACAGCCATGCACTATCCCTGCAACTATGGCTACATCCCCAAAACCATCGCTGGCGATGGCGATCCTGTCGATGTCTTGGTAATCACACCCTTTCCTTTGATCCCAGGAGTGGTGGTGAGCTGTCGTGCCCTTGGTGTTCTTCAAATGCAAGACGAAGCCGGGGATGATGCCAAACTCTTAGCCGTTCCAGAAGATCGCATCTTATCGATCTACAGCCATTGGGAAAGCTCAGAGGATATTAATCAGATGCGCCTAAATCAGATTCAGCATTTCTTTGAGCATTACAAAGATCTCGAAAAAGGCAAATGGGTCAAGGTTAAGGGCTGGGGCTCAATCGCCGATGCTCAAAAAGAAATCCTCGACGGCATTGCGCGCTATCAGAAAGAGCATTAATCAGTATGTGCGCTAGATGGGTGCGAAGGTAATCCGCGTGGGAGCACATCCGCCCATTCAGATTGCCTTGGCACAAATCAATCCTCTCCTAGGGGATTGCAGTGCAAACGCAGAACTCATCTATCAGGCTGCCAAAGACGCTCATGGTCAAGGCGCATCCTTAGTTCTGAGCCCTGAGCTCTCCTTAACGGGCTATCCACCTGAAGACTTGCTCTTGCGCCCTGCATTTATTTTGGAGACGCAAAAAGTCTTACTCGAGTTGTGCGAGCGTTTGTCTGCTTTCAAAGGTTTGGCTGTTGTGGTTGGACATCCCAGTCAAGGTCCCACTGGTTTGCAGAACACCGCTTCGGTCTTACAAGACGGCAAGGTCATCGCCAGCTATCACAAACAGGTCTTACCCAATAATGAAGTATTTGATGAGAAGCGTTATTTTGTGGCAGGCCATGCGCCCTGCGTATTTACTCATCAGGGCTTAAAACTAGGTCTTCTATTGTGTGAAGATATTTGGCATGCAGAGCCTGCTTTGCAGGCCAAAGCTGTGGGTGCAGAACTATTACTAGTTCTTAATGCCTCGCCGTATCACTTGCAAAAAGAGAATACGCGTTTGGCTATATTGAAGAAGCAAACGGAGGCAATCAATATGCCGATCGTCTACCTCAATATGGTAGGCGGCCAAGATGAGTTGGTGTTTGATGGCGGCTCATGCGCACTGAACTCCAAGGGTGAGCTGGTTTTAAGCATGCCGCAATTTAAAGCAACGCTTGGTATGGTGTCGATCAACAATGGTGAACCACAGCGCGGTGAAATGACTGCACCACTAACACTCGAGGCTCAAGTGTATTCAGCCTTGGTATTGGGCACCCGTGATTACGTTCGTAAAAATCGGTTTCCGGGAGCGATTATTGGCTTATCGGGCGGCGTTGACTCAGCCTTAGTTCTGGCCATCGCCGTTGATGCACTCGGTGCCGATCAAGTGCGCGCAGTGATGATGCCCTCACCCTACACCGCTGAGATCTCCTGGATCGATGCCCGCGAACTAGCTAGCAACCTTGGCGTGCAATACGACGAGATCCCGATTAGTCAACCCGTTGATGCGATCGAGAGCGTTTTGCAAAAACAATTTGCAAATCTCAAACCCGATGCAACGGAAGAGAATATTCAGGCGCGTGTGCGTGGCACTCTCTTGATGGCACTCTCGAACAAAACTGGGCGACTGGTTTTAACCACTGGCAATAAGAGTGAGATGGCAGTGGGCTACTGCACGCTGTACGGCGATATGGCTGGTGGCTTTGCGGTCATCAAAGATATTGCCAAGACCCTTGTCTATAAACTTTGTCACTACCGCAATCAGATCCAAGGTGTGATTCCAGAACGCATCCTTACTCGCGCCCCATCAGCGGAATTGCGCCCCAACCAAACTGATCAAGACAGTCTGCCGCCTTATGAAGTGCTCGATGCCATCTTGATGCGCTACATGGAACAAAATCAATCGAGCGCTGAAATTATTACCGCAGGATTTGATGCCGATGCTGTTCATAAGGTCACTCGTCTGATTCAACTCAATGAATACAAGCGTCGCCAAGCACCTCCCGGTGTGCGCATTACTGCTAGAGCGTTTGGAAGGGATTGGCGCTACCCCATTACCTCTGGGGCAAAGCCCTAAGCCCCCAATTTCTGGGGATATACCCCCTTCCCAATCCTTGGGTATGATTGGCACATAAGGAGACTGCTATGAAACTAATTACATCCATCATCAAACCCTTTAAGTTAGACGAAGTGCGTGAAGCCTTGGCTGAAATCGGTGTAACTGGTTTAACAGTTACCGAGGTCAAAGGCTTTGGACGCCAAAAGGGTCATACCGAACTCTACCGTGGCGCTGAGTATGTCGTTGATTTTTTGCCTAAGGTAAAAGTGGAAGTGGTGGTCTCCGATGATCGTGTTGATACTGTTACCGAAGCCATCGTCAAAGCAGCGCGTACTGGCAAGATTGGTGACGGCAAGATTTTTGTAAGTCCGATCGAACAAGCAATCCGTATTCGGACTGGCGAAATGGATAATGCTGCGGTTTAAAACTGCGCTCTAGTTAGAAACTTCTTCGAGTACGATTGTTTTTGCACTCGGGTTATCCACCCGCACTTTATATCCTTGGAAAAAGATATCGGTCTGCGCTAGACCAGCGGTCATGAGTACAAATGGGGCTTTACCGTAAAACGAGTATGAGCCCCCTTCATCCATAGAGCGTCTCTCTAATTTACCTGAGGCATCCTTAACGCAAACAGTTTGCTTCGCACGGGTTTGTACGTACACCATATTGCCTGGCTTAGATGGAGTACCAGAGCGGTACTTGGCGGGGCTGGTTTCTTCTGGAGGACAGCCATCTGCACTCGCTACCGCAGATGAACTTACCGCTGTGATTGCAGGAGGATTGTTCACCGTAGCAGTTGCAACAACAGGTGATACAGCTTCGTCTTTCTTTTGCTCCGCTGCGTTCGTAATGGTCTCTGATGGCAACTTAACCGGCTCTTCTTTTTTTGCAACCGGTGTTGGCTCATTCAATTGAAGCGCCAATACGACGATCGCCATAACAGCACCTGCAGCAAACAACATTGGAGTACGAGATTTTTTGATTGATTGTTTAGGTGACTCCGCGAAGCGCTCAATCTGCTCGACTTTCTTCTGAGTCTCCGTTTTATGTTCGGCTATTACTGCTTCCTCTTCTTTTTTGGGCTCAGCAATTACTTGCTTCCCTTTTTTGACCTTTGCTTCTTTTTTGATTGTCTGATCTTGAGGAGGAGTTTGTGCTGAGGTCTCTTCTGCCTTAACTGCTGACTCTTGAATAAGGTCGGCGCCAAAATCAAAGACATCCTCATAGGCAAGACCCAACTCATCGGCTACTTTTTTAGCCGCAGTCGCTTTAATTCCGAGAGAATAAAAATGGCTCTTTTCGCCATTCTCGAGTTGTTCAATTTGCTTGACCGAGAAACATAATTTGCTGGCTAACTCGGCAACGGTGAGCCCTTTGGCCTCGCGAGCTTTTTTGAGAACTGCGCCCCGTACTTCTGGAACGTGTTGATTAATGGCCACTTTTGTCTCTAGATAATTTTATTTATAACAACTTGATTTATAAGCGAATACTCACGCTAGCCTCCGCCTATCTTACAAAGGAATATACCTAAATCACCAAAATCTTCCTATTCTCCTTAAGGAAAACAAATTACGCGTTTGCTAAGTTGGACTCTAGATAAAGTTTCACGAGCTCCTGTACGGAATTTGCCTGCATTTTTTCCATTACCCGCGCCTTGTGCACCTTAATCGTGGCATCGGTGGTACCCAAACGCTCAGCAATTTCTTTGTTCATTAAGCCTTCCACCAATAAACCGCAGACCTCTCTCTCGCGGGGTGTAAGGGAAGCAAAATTACGTTTGATTTCCCCGTCTTTGAGATTCTTTTTGAGTTGGCGTTGATCAAATTCAATGGCTTGATCAATCGCCTGTAAGAGTTCATCGATGTTGAATGGCTTGAACAAAAAATCAAGTGCGCCTTTTTTTAGGCCCTTCACAATCTCCTGTGGATGACTTTGGCCGCTTAAGAAAACAATTGGGGTCTTCCGACCTATCTTCTCCAAGCGCTCCATGAGCTCTAGGCCACTGACATCCGGCATTTGCATATCAAGCAAAATCATTGCAGGGGAAACTGGTAAGGAGTTCTGCAAAAAGGATGTTGCGCTCTCAAAGTCCTGAATCACATAACCAACATCGCGCAACATGCGTGCCAGAGAATCGCGCATGGAGTTGTCATCATCAATGAGGTATACGGTTCCGCTTACACGC
Organism: Burkholderiaceae bacterium; assembly: GCA_027486235.1. Taxonomy (GTDB): domain Bacteria; phylum Pseudomonadota; class Gammaproteobacteria; order Burkholderiales; family Burkholderiaceae; genus Polynucleobacter; species Polynucleobacter hoetzingerianus. Next base: position 11,890 of record JAIXPN010000057.1, on the reverse strand, counting down.
GCCATGGATGTATCATTGCCCTGAATTTACTTATAGATCAACAATGTAACTTTGCCCTAGGATCTTGGCTATTAGCCACATAGCTAACTTTGTCACAAATCCCTAAAATAAGCACTTCCTTGCCCTTTATTCAATCAAAATACCTATGAATACCTACCTTTGCATCGTTTGTGGCTTTATTTATGACGAATCCGCTGGACGTCCTGAAGACGGCATTGCGCCCGGCACCAAATGGGATGACGTGCCAGCCGATTGGGCCTGCCCCGATTGCGGCGCTGGCAAAGATAGCTTTGAGATGATGGCAATCTAATTTTTACCGTTTAATTATCAATGGAGACTGCAGCACATGGCTGATAACAAACAACCCCCAAAACGAATGAATGAGCGCTCCCGCATGGTTACCGAAGGTGTAGCTCGCGCCCCGAATCGCTCGATGTATTACGCCATGGGCTATAAAGAAGAGGATTTTGTAAAACCAATGGTGGGTGTCGCCAATGGCCACTCCACCATTACCCCATGCAATAGTGGCTTACAAAAATTGGCCGATGCCGCGATTAACGCACTCGAGCAAGCCGGTGCAAAAGCCCAGGTCTTTGGTGTCCCAACCGTATCTGATGGCATTGGTATGGGTACCGAGGGAATGAAGTACTCACTGGTCTCACGTGAAGTGATTGCCGATAGCATTGAAGTCTGTGTGAATGGTCTATGGCAAGACGGCGTGGTAGTGATCGGTGGCTGTGATAAAAATATGCCCGGTGGCATGATTGCTCTGGCACGTACCAATGTCCCCGGTATCTATGTCTATGGTGGCACCATTAAGGGCGGGCGCTACAAAGGCAAAGAACTCAACATCGTCTCCGCCTTTGAAGCCGTTGGTGAATTTACCTCCGGACGCTTGACCGAAGAGGATCTAAAAGGGGTAGAGCAAAACGCTTGCCCAAGTAGCGGCTCCTGCGGTGGTATGTATACCGCCAACACGATGAGCTCCTCCTTTGAGGCCTTGGGTATGAGTCTGCCCTACTCCTCAACGATGTCCAATGTCGATCAGGAGAAAGTCGATAGCGCCGCTGAGTCTGCGCGCGTTTTAGTGGAGGCAATCAAAAAGAATATTCGGCCACGCGACATCATTACCAAGAAGTCCTTGGAAAACGCAGTGAGCGTGATCATGGCGGTCGGCGGCTCCACGAATGCGGTCTTGCACTTCTTAGCCATTGCTAGCGCTGCTGAGGTCGAATGGACCATTGATGACTTTGAGCGGATTCGTAAACGCGTGCCGGTCATCGCTGATATGAAACCCTCTGGCACTTACTTAGCCCCTGATTTACATCAGGCTGGCGGCATTCCACAAGTCATGAAGATCCTACTTGATGGCGGTCTCTTACACGGTGATTGCATGACCATTACTGGCAAAACGATTGCTGAAGTATTAAAAGATATTCCCTCTAAACCCCGTGCTGATCAAAAAGTGATTCGGACCCTAGATAATCCAATCTATCCCCAAGGTCACCTTGCGATCCTGAAAGGGAACATCTCGCCAGAAGGTTGCGTTGCCAAAATTACCGGCTTGAAGAATCCTTCAATTACTGGACCAGCTCGCGTGTTTGATTCTGAGGACGATGCCATGGCAGCCATCATGGCGCAGAAGATTAAGCATGGTGATGTGGTTGTCATTCGCTACGAAGGGCCCAAAGGAGGTCCTGGTATGCGTGAAATGTTAGCTCCCACTTCGGCTTTGGTCGGCCAAGGGCTTGGAGAGACCGTTGGCCTGATTACTGATGGTCGCTTCTCTGGTGGAACCTGGGGAATGGTAGTTGGTCACGTTGCTCCTGAGGCATTTGTAGGCGGCACCATTGGCTTGATTGAAGAGGGTGACTCGGTCACGATTGATGCCCATAAGCTCCTCATTCAGTTAAATGTTCCTGATGAAGAAATCGCCCGACGTCGAGCAGCCTGGAAGCAGCCTAAATCCCGCTATACCCGGGGTTTACTAGCTAAATATGCTCGCCTAGCTAGCTCGGCCAGCAAAGGCGCTGTTACCGACCGTAATCTGGATTAGTTGCATATAAATCAATGGGTTAGCCATACGGCTAACTCTTGAGTTCTGGGTGTACCAGGGATAAAATAGATATCCCCCGTTACGAGACTACCCATGCAACTCATCTGGATTTCTGGCTCGACCGATCGCGTTCGGAAAATCAATATCACCGCTAAGACCATTGCCAAGATTATTGGCATTGTGTGTGCTGTGATGATTTTCTTGGGGGTTGGTATCCATTTCTTGGGTTTGCGTATTGCAATTGAGGCAAAACCGGATCTGGCCCGCGCGATGGGTGGGGTCATAACAGTAGCTCAGCTTGATTCCATCGAAGCTGGTTACCGTCAGCGCCTAGACTCCTTGCAATCCCAGTTGGTAACGTTGACTGAAAAACTCAATGAACTGAAGTCGCTCAAAGATCGCTTTGCAGATATAGCCACTCCAGCGCCAGTCAAGTCAAAGCTACAAGAGAGCTCGGGTGGCAAAGGCGGTCCGTTTCAGCCCATTCAATTTAAGCTCACAAAGCCAGGCTCACTTGCCGATGAGCTGGACTACACCCTCAGCAATGCCCAGTTACTAAATGACAGCATTCAAAAAATGGGGGCAACATGGCAAAGCCAATACGCCTGGTTAAATCAACTACCCATTGGTAGTCCTATTGAAGATCGTCTTGGCTTAACCAGCAACTACGGTCCTCGAATTGATCCCTTTACCCAAACAATGGCTCATCATGCGGGTATTGATTTCTCAGCACCCGTTGGCACAGCGATCTTAGCCTCCGGTAACGGCAAGGTCAGTAAGGTTGGGCGCGATCCTGCTTATGGCATTTACGTTGAGATTGAGCATGCCGATGGCTTTTCCTCAAAATACGCTCACGCGCGTGCCACCTTTGTAAAGGAGGGGCAATCAGTGGTTCGTGGGCAGAAAATTGCAGAGGTCGGCTCTACAGGACGCTCAACTAGCCCGCATCTACATTATGAAATTGCCCGTCACGGCAATACGATCAACCCCATGCAGGCATTGGTGTACACCAATCGAATCGCCAGCAGTAAATAACTGCTATTTGGTAATGCGTTGCCAATCTTTTTGGAAGATCTGAACGCTGTCTTGCAGTTCTGGCGCGGCCTCTTTATTTCTGAAGATCATCAAACCATTTAACTTAGCACCAGGCTCGACGCCGATCTGTCCATAGGTAACATCGCCCGTCACTTCAGCGCCGTCGTGCAACTCCACGCGCTCGCTGCAGTAAATATTGCCGGTCACCTTACCAGCTACAAAGATTCGGTATGCGTAGATATCGCCTTGCACAGAACCCGATTTACCAATAGCAATACTGATATTGTTTTCTTGAGAAGCCTCAACGTTACCAATTACCTTACCATCAATCCGTAAAGATGTAGAAGATACAAGACGTCCATGAACCTCGGTGAACTCATCAATGATGGTGCCAAAAGATTCTTTGGATGGAGAGAGAGGCTTTGCCGATGAGTTTTTATTAAACATACTGTCTCCTCAAAAATAAGGGGTGGATTTCTAATGTATCACACCCCCTATTCTCCCCTTAGTGCTTCATATGAGCGCCGCCTGAAATATCTCTGACAGGCATTTTGACTTCAACCTCGCCAGCTTTTTGGAATCTCAATTTAACCGGTACCGCCTCGCCTGCTTTTAGAGGTGTCTTGATGTCCATAAACATTAGATGCAAACTGCCTGGTTTTAGTTCAACCGAGCCATTCGCAGGAACATCAATTGCTTTAACCTCGCGCATTCTCATGACATTGCCGTCCATCGCCATGGTATGCAACTGCATCTCACCCGCAACTGGCGAACTAGCAGAGATTAATTGATCAGCGGTACCTTTGTTCTCAATCTTCATAAAGCCACCAGCTGCTTTTTGTCCAGGGGCAGTAGCGCGAGTGTAGGGATTCTCGATCTTCAGTTGACCAACTCGGTACTCTTGATCTTTTTTATCACTGTGCGCAAAGGCAATTGCTGAAAACGCAATCAAACTAATAGCACCTAAACTTTTTAAATGATTCATTTGCATTTTTTGTTTCCTTTTCTTTATAAAAAATTACCAACTCATAGTCTTTGTGCCATCTTTAAACAATGCATCACCTGTTATTTTGGGCGAGCCCATTTTGATACCAGGTAATAGATCATTGGGCATAAAACCATAATGCTTCAAGCATGGGGGGCACATAATGACATTGCCACCTTTTGCAATAATCTCCTCAAGCAACTTTTGCTGATCAGAGTATTTCCCTGTACTTGATTTAACGCCTACAAACACCCCCTTATCACTTAAGAAGATGCTCAAAGGGTGACCGTGATCGTAATGATGCTTTCCAAAACTAAGCGCCATCGTAATACGATGCGGCTCATCGGTTGTTACATTCACAAAAAGAGGATCATTAGGTCCCGCAAAACAGGAAACACTAATGCCTGTAAAAACAGAGAATACAAAAAGACGAAGTGCCTTCATACTGATTCCTAATCATGATTGATTTAAGTACGTAAGCCTCAATTGGCTTCGTATCGACCAAATAACAACTAAGAATTCAATGGCGGGGCGTGAGACGGGTGTTTGACCCAAGCAAACAGAGGCTTGGGGGATTGAAAGTAAAGCGGCGGGATTAATACATGGGAATCAGGTACCTGAAACTGCAGACCCATTAGCAAAGGAATAGCCAGTGGAGTTTGTGCAACACAGTATGGGCAATCAGGCATTACTTCTGATTGATTATTAGTTTGTACATCAAGCGCCAGTTTGCTACCGTCGGCGACGCAAATCTCCATCACCAAACCTTGTCCAGTAGCTACGACCGAGATTGCCTGCGTAATAGAGGGTGCTATGGCGCTCGCTAGGATAGCGAGGGCCGTGATGCAATGAAGAATCTTCCGATAAAACATGGAGTGATTTTATATGGATTTATCTCTGGGCAAAGAAAAAGGGGCTTGCGCCCCTTAATCTTTTGTCTGCCTCTTGCTTAGGCTTTCTTTGCCTTGAGCTTTGAGAACAATGGCCAGAGCAACAGAACAATGGCCAGAGCCGTAATAGTGCCCACGAGGTAGTTCGAGAAGAAGATACCGAGACTACCTTGCGACAACAACATCGCTTGACGGAAGGAGTCTTCAGCACGATCTCCCAAGACCAGGGCCAAGACCATTGGCGCCATGGGGTAGTCGAGTTTCTTAAACAGATAACCCAAGACACCAAAGCCCAACATAAGCCAGACATCAAACATGGCGTTATGAACAGTAAAGGCTCCCACCGCACACACCACAATAATGACCGGTGCAATGATTGAGAACGGAATACGCAGAATCGAGGCGAAGATCGGCACGCAGGTCAGAACCACGAAGAGGCCAGCGATATTACCGAGATACATACTCGCAATCAATCCCCAAACAAAGTCAGGCTTCTCAACAAACAAGAGTGGACCTGGCTGCAAGCCCCAGATCAAAAGACCGCCTAGCAATACAGCAGCAGTTGGTGATCCTGGGATACCTAAGGAAAGCATTGGCAATAAAGCGGCTGTACCCGCAGCGTGGGCTGCGGTTTCAGGAGCGACAATACCCTCCATCTCACCCTTACCAAACTTGTCTTTGTTCTTCGACATTTGCTTCGCAACACCGTAACTCATAAATGAGGCAGGGGTTGCACCACCGGGGGTGATACCCATCCAGCAACCAATCAAGCAGCTGCGCAATGAGGTAGCCCAGTAGCGAGGTAATTTTGCCCAAGTCTCAAATACGATCTTGGCACGGATCTTGGCGCTCTTACCAGAGAACTTCAAGCCCTCTTCCATGGATTGCAAGATCTCACCAATACCAAATAGGCCGATCACCGCGATCAAGAAGTCAAAACCGCGCATGAGTTCAGTAGAACCAAAGGTCAAACGTAACTGACCGGTCACTGTATCCATACCAACCGCAGCGAGCGCAAAGCCTAACATCATGGCCGAGATCACCTTAAAGGGTGAACCCTTGTTCATGCCCACGAAGCTACAGAAGGTTAAGAGATAGACCGCAAAGAACTCCGGCGGGCCAAATTGCAGAGCAAACTTAGCAACTAGAGGTGCCAAGAAGGTAATCATGACCACGGCAAATACCGCACCAATACACGAAGATGTAAATGCGGCGGTGAGCGCTTCGCCCGCTTTACCATCTTGCGCCATTGGATAGCCATCAAAGGTGGTAGCTACGGACCAGGGCTCGCCTGGAATGTTAAACAGAATAGAGGTAATCGCACCTCCAAACAGAGCGCCCCAGTAAATACACGAGAGCATGATGATTGCTGAGGTCGGCGACATCGTAAATGTCAGGGGCAGCAAAATCGCAATACCATTGGCGCCACCTAGACCAGGAAGCACACCAATAATGACTCCAAGGATCACTCCAACTAACATCAGTAAGACGTTATAGGGTGACAGTGCGACTGCAAAGCCAGCGAATAGGGCGTTAATTTCTTCCAACGTAAGCTCCTTTTCTTCTAATCTTTATCGTTATATCGGTGACAAGGCTTACTGCAAGCCAATAAATGCCAATGGATTAATTAATGATCCATGGGGCAATGGAATCTGGAACCAGAACTCGAACATCATGAATAACGCAGCACTGACACCAACTCCTACAGCAGCAGCCTTCCAAATTGCATATTTGCCAAGCCAAACCATAAAGACCGCGATATAGACTGTGGAGGCAACATAAATTCCGATAAGCTGAACGCCCAAGATATAAACCGCAGCAGGAACTAATACAGACATTACCTGGCTAAAGGGTTCTTTTTCAACAAAGGATTCATCAGCCTGTTCCTTATCTTTAAACGCCTGAAACAGGGTGATTGAACTAGAAATAAGGATGATCAAACTAATATAGAAGGGAAAGTAGCCAGACTCAGGGCCGTCGCTGCCCCACTTCGCACCTAATTTGACGCTTCCGGTCATGACCACAAGGCCGACGATCAGAAATAAGATGGCGACGATAATTTCCATCGTCCGTACACTAACGACTGAGTTTTGATTGGAGTTTTCTGACATAACTTACTCTTCTAGTAAATGAACAATGATCTAAAAAAATAAGACCCCGAGATGAGGTCTTATTTCTCTACAAACAAATTACTTAGCGATAAAGCCTGCTTCCTTCATCAATTGCTGATGTAGGGCAGCGTTTTTCTCTAACCAAGCCACATACTCTTTGCCAGACATGAAGGTTTGATTAAATGCGCCATCTGCCATGAACTTCTTCCATTCAGGGGTTTCACGAACCTTTTTGAATAGATCGATGTAGAAGTCCACTTGAGCTTGAGTAACTCCAGGTGGCATGAAGATGCCGCGCAACATCACGTAGTCGGTGTTCACGCCCACTTCCTTACAGGTAGGCACATCGTTCCACGATTGCGTTGGGGTAATCTTTTCTTTATAAGGCATACGTTGATCATCAAACACACACTGCGCACGCAACTTACCAGCTCGCCATTGTGCAACCGCCTCAATTGGATTGTTCACTGAAGAATCAATGTGGTTACCCACTAGCTGAACCGCTACGTCACCGCCCCCTTTGAATGGGATATAAGTGAACTTAGTACCGGTAGCTTTCTCAAGAGCAACGGTAATGATCTGGTCTTCTTGCTTGGAACCAGTTCCACCCATTCTGAACTTACCAGCACCTGCTGCTTTAGCAGCATCGATATATTCTTTGGCTGACTTATATGGTTTATCAGAATTGGTCCACAACACAAACTGATCGAGGGCCAACATCGCAACAGGGGTCATCTCTTTCCAGCTAAATGGCACACCAGTTGCTAATGGAGTTGTAAACAAGTTAGACAAAGTAATAATGATTTTGTGTGGGTCGCCCTTGGCTTCTTTAATTGCCAAGAATCCCTCAGCACCAGCACCCGCTCCCTTGTTAACAGGGATCATCGACTGCTTCATCAAATTGTTCTTAGAGACAATACCCTGAATCATGCGTGCCATCTGGTCAGCACCGCCACCAGGACCGGCAGGAATAACAAACTCAACTGGCTTGGTGGGTTCCCACTTTGCCTGTGCTTGTGCAGTTGTCGTTGCAGCAAAACCAGCCACAAGCGCAACGCTTAATAAGGTGGATTTCAATTTAAAACGCATGGACGCTCCTCCAAAAGTTATTTCAAAGTTTTTAAATTTGTTATGCAGCAACTTTGTTGCCCAATTCTTCAACAAAACAAGTAGACAAAAATTGACAGACATCAACAAACGAAAATTTTCACATAAGTAATACCCGTACTTACTAGTGAAAACCCGTATTTTGGGGATAGTTTGATAAATAAAAACTGGTGCCGGAAATAGGAATCGAACCTACGACCTTCGCATTACGAATGCGCTGCTCTACCAACTGAGCTATTCCGGCAATAACCCCTTAAGAGACAAAGGATTGAGTGAAATGAATTCGTATTTTAGCCCAGCAAAATCAAGGGCTTTATGGTGTCAACTCACTATGACAACTTTGCTGCAAGCGCTTTGGTAACAACCTCATGCACATCAGGTGATAAACGCTTTGCTTTGGCAACGTGTTGCAAAGCAAGAACCATTTGCTTGGCATACGGCTTCGCAAACTTTGGCCAGCGATCAAGGCCTCTGGCCAAACGCGCTGCCACCTGCGGATTAATCGCATCCAATGCAATCACGCACTCCGCCCAAAATGCGTAAGCACTGCCATCGCTCTGATGAAAACCGGCGGGATTATTCAAACAGAATGCATGAATCAAGCTGCGCACACGATTGGGGTTGTTCAATTTAAAGGCACTGTGCTGCATTAGCGCTTTAATGTCCGGCAATATGGATACGCCCTCTTTTGCGGGGCGAATTGCCTGCAAGGCAAACCATTTATCGATCACTAAAGCATCATCTGCAAAGCGTTGATAAAAATCGGCTAATGCATTAGTTGCCTGCGGCGCATTCACAGCGACTAAGGCTTGTAAGGCTGCAAAACGATCGCTCATATTATTAGCAAGCTCGTACTGCTCTTCAGCCTTTTCTTGCCAATGTGTATCACCGCATTCCAAGAGCATTATGAGTGCAAAGTTTTTAAGTGCTCGCTTACCAATGCTTTTTGCATCGGCGCTGTAGGCTCCGGGTGTTTGATGATTGGCATATGCAACTGCCCACTCATTTTTTAATGCATGAGCCAGTGCTGTTTTAAAGCGGCGTCTAGCCCAATGAATCGTTTGTGGATCGACTATCTTGCATTGCTCATAGAGATAGGTTTCTGCGGGCGGGGTAAAAATAAGTTCTTTAAAGGCAGGATCCAAACGGGGGTCTTGCAAAATCGTCCGATATGCAGCAATCAATGCCGTATTCGGTAAGCGTTCCGCTAAGATCATTTGCTGTGCCAGTTTTTGAGCAGCCTCCCAACGATTAAATGGATCGTTATCTTCAGCCAGCTGTGTGAGCAGCTCCTCTTCTCCCTGCGGATGTATGAGAATAATTGGGGCTGAGAAATCACGATTGATTGATAAGACCGGCTTAGCAGGAATATTGCGTACCAACCAGCTTTGCTCAGATCTAGTTAGTTCCAGCAAAACCTCTTGCGCAAAATAGGCGCGCTCTTTTTGTGTTGCCTTGCTACTTGCGGGAAGTAGCAAGCTTGCTTTTAGAGGAATGTGAAAGGGAGCCTTCTTGCTCCGCCCTGGAGTGCTTGGGCAGCTCTGTTTTAAGGTCAGTCGATACTCTTTTTTCTTAGCATCGTAATGCTCAATCACGCTCACGCGTGGTGTGCCTGCTTGGCTATACCAGTTCTTAAATTGCGTCAGGTCGCGCCCATTCGCATCTGCCATTGCCGCTACGAACTCATCGCAGGTCACTGCTTGCCCATCATGTCTCTTGAAATACAGATCCATTCCCTTACGAAAGCCATCGCGCCCTAATAGGGTTTGATACATTCGCACTATCTCGGCCCCCTTCTCGTAGACCGTGACCGTATAAAAGTTATTAATTTCTTGGTATTCATCGGGGCGGATTGGATGCGCCATTGGCCCCGCATCTTCTGGAAATTGCACCTGGCGTAGTAAACGTACATCTTCAATGCGCTTCACTGCTCGTCCAGATTCAGTACCCATCTGATCGGCTGAAAACTCCTGATCTCTAAAAACTGTTAAGCCCTCTTTAAGCGATAACTGAAACCAGTCCCGACAGGTCACGCGATTACCGGTCCAGTTATGGAAATACTCATGGGCAACGACACTCTCAATATTGGCGTAATCCGTATCGGTGGCAGTTTGTGCATCGGCTAAGACGAACTTGGTATTAAAAATATTAAGGCCCTTGTTTTCCATTGCGCCCATATTGAAATCGCCAACAGCGACGATCATGAAGCGTTCTAGATCTAACTCCAAACCAAAACGCCTCTCATCCCACACAATTGAACTCTTTAAGGAGTCCATGGCATGCCGGGTCTTCTTTAGATCACGCGGTTCGACCCAAATTTGTAAGAGCTTGTGCGCGCCACTTTGAGAGGTGATTGACTCTTCGTGGCACACCAATTTGCCCGCCACCAGCGCAAACAAATAGGATGGCTTTGGGAAGGGGTCCTCCCAGATGGCTTGATGCCAGCCATCACCGAGATCGTCACTGGCAATGAGATTGCCATTGGATAAGAGTACCGGATGATCTTCCTTACGAGCACGCAAGGTGACTCGATAGCGTGCCATTACATCGGGTCGATCTAAAAAATAGGTGATCTTGCGAAAGCCCTCTGCTTCACACTGGGTAAAAAAATTACCTCGTGAGACATACAGGCCCATCAGTGAGGTATTTTTATCCGGCGCACATGCCGTCTTAATTTCTACCTGAAATCTTTCCTTACCCTTTTTAGGTAAACCATGAATCACCATACGCTCTGGAGTAATTTCGACATGACGGTGAGATTCTCCATTCACGCGCAAGCTAATGAACTCCAAATCCTGACCGTCAAGCACGAGAGGAATTTCTGCGGAGCTTGTTTGTGTCTGCGCACTTGGCACCACCTCAATTAGACTCTGCACCACGGTGCGATGTGGCTGCAACTCAAAATCCAGTTCCACTTGGCCAAATTGATAATCGGGCGCCTTGTATTGCAGACGCAAAAAGCCTTTGCTGGTTTCAGTTCTCATGCCGTAATTTTATTGTGTATCAATGATGGAAGTGGTCGATCGAACTAAGACCACACGAGGGTAATGAGGCCCAGCAGAATAAAAATGAGGGCTGCGACCAGGTGAACGAGACGGATGGGTAAGCGCTTGGTAAATTGCTTACCTAACCAGACCGCTGGTGCATTGGCCAACATCATCCCCAGAGTGGTTCCTAGGGTTACCGAGAGAACACTCTCATACTTGGCGCCTAGGGCAATCGTTGCGATTTGGGTTTTGTCGCCCATCTCCGCTATGAAGAATAAGGTGGTCGTTAGAGCAAAAATTTGCCAGGCGCCCTTCGCTTGTTTTGCACTCTCATCTTCATCGAGTTTGTCTGGTACGAGTAACCACAATCCGATAGCCAAGAATCCGATTCCCAAGATCCAACGCAAGGTATCGGGGCCCAAGAAACCAGCGACCCAATGGCCTACATAGGCTGCGCAAGCATGATTGACCAAGGTGGCGAGCAGAATCCCCCAAACAATAGGCCAGGCATGCTTGGGATAGCGGGCCGCCAACATGAGCGATAAGAGCTGGGTCTTGTCCCCGATTTCTGCGAGTGCAACGACACCAGTGGAGATCAATAGTCCAGAAAAATCCATATAAATCAGTTATTTAAATAAAAACTATCAATATTTTTAATTAATACAATTTGGCTATCATAGGAAAAAACCCTAAACTGCCCTCATCCTAATTTTTCTGTT
>JAIXPN010000139.1 GCA_027486235.1 Burkholderiaceae bacterium | reverse complement strand
TGCCAACAAAATACTTTCCAGAAATGCGCAGGTAGAACCCTTGCCATTGGTGCCCCCAACAGTAATGACGGGGCAAGCAAACTGTAAGCCTAAGGATTCTTTTACTTGATTGATACGGGAAAGACCCATATCAATTCCGACAGGATGGGCTGTCTCTAAATGAGTTAACCACTCATCGAGATTATTAAATAGAATTGGTTCGTTCTTGTTCAGCTCAAGCACGACTTAGCTCGAACTGCTGGAATTGAGTAATTGCTTGGGCAATTTCTCGGTCGGAACATTTTGCAAGAGGGCTAATAGCTGAGCAATTTCCTTGCGCATCTCGCGACGATCCACAATCATGTCAATGCCGCCCTTTTGCATTAAGAACTCGGAACGCTGAAAGCCTTCCGGTAGCTTCTCCCGCACAGTTTGCTCAATGACACGCGGTCCTGCAAATCCAATTAAGGCTTTGGGCTCAGCCATTACCACATCACCCATAAAAGCAAAGCTTGCTGAGATACCGCCCATGGTCGGATCTGTTAAGACACTAATGTATGGCAAACCCGCCTGCGAAAGCCTAGTCAACATCGAATTGGTTTTAGCCATCTGCAAGAGGGAAAGGAGGCTCTCTTGCATTCGCGCACCACCAGTTGCAGTAATGCAAATGAAAGCACATTTTTTGTTAATGGCTTCTTGCACTCCGCGTGCAAAACGCTCACCCACCACAGAGCCCATTGAGCCGCCCATGAACTCAAACTCAAAGCATGCAACCACAGCAGGTATTGACTCAATCTTGCCAGCCATTACCACCAATGCCTCTGATTCTCCAGAGGCATCATTTGCTTGCTTTAAACGATCAGGATACTTTTTGCTGTCCCTAAATTTAAGAGCATCAACTGGGAAAACTGTAGATCCAATTTCAGTACGAGGTTTTGGGTCTAGCAAATGGTCTAAACGTTTACGCGCAGTGATGCGCATATGGTGAGAACATTTGGGGCAAACTGAGAGATTGGCTTCAATATCAGTGCTATATAGAACTGCTTCACAGCCGCCGCATTTAACCCACAATCCTTCAGGCACAGTCTTGCGATTAGCCGGATCGCTTTGTTGGATCTGGGGCGGAAGAATTTTATCAATCCAGCTCATGGCGCTATTGTAACGATCTTCCTTAGTGGTCTAAAGCATGGCGGATTTCGTGGATAAAACGCTCCAGTGAGGCAAGCTCCTCTCCGGATTTAGCCTCTTCAAGCAATTGCACAATGCGACTGCCAATCACCACTGCATCAGCAGTTTGTGAAACCGCTTTTGCACTCGCTGCATCCCGAATACCGAAACCAACGGCCACCGGAATCGATGTCTCTTGACGAATTAGAGGCAATACGCTTGCAACATCTTTAGTATTGAGAGTATTGGCGCCGGTTACACCCCGGAGTGAGACGTAGTAAATATAGCCAGCCGCAATTTGGGCAGCGTGGGCAATCCGCTCCTTGGTCGAGGTAGGCGCCAATAGAAAGATTGGATCAATTCCATTGCTACGCATTTGCTTAGCAAACTCCTCGCACTCCTCCGGTGGGTAATCAACAATCAGGACTCCATCAACACCCACAGCCTTGGCTGCTTTCGCAAACTCAGCATGACCCATTTGCTCAATTGGGTTTGCATAGCCCATGAGCACCACTGGGGTCTGTTGATTTTGAGTACGAAAGGTTTTAACGTTCTCCAAACACTGACGCAGCGTCACACCTTGGGCAAGAGCACGTTCTGAAGAGCGTTGAATGACGGGGCCATCGGCCATTGGATCGGAGAATGGCACACCGAGCTCAATAATGTCTGCCCCACCCCTGACGAGTGCATGCATGACATCAACGGTCATATTGGGATGTGGATCCCCAGCCGTGACAAATGGGATCAGGCCTTTTTTACCCTGCGCCTTGAGGTCTGCAAATACAGCAGCGATCTTCGACATAGTGCTTTAGCCTTCTGAACCGGTTGCCTGAGCCACAGTATGCATATCCTTGTCACCACGACCTGAGAGGTTCACCAAAATCACTTTATCTTTTGGCAAAGTTGGTGCTAATTTGCAGGCGTAGGCAATTGCATGCGATGACTCGAGCGCAGGAATGATGCCCTCGATTTGGCAGCAATCATGAAAAGCCTTTAAGGCCTCATCGTCGGAGATTGCAACATACTGCGCTCTTCCTGAATCTTTTAACCAAGCGTGCTCAGGACCCACACCGGGGTAATCCATGCCAGCAGAAACGGAATGGGTCTCGGCAATCTGTCCGTTCTCGTCTTGCAAAAGATAGGTTCGGTTGCCATGAAGTACACCCGGCTTGCCAGCGCACAATGCAGCGGAATGCTCACCAATGGTCATACCCCGACCCGCAGCTTCAACCCCAATTAATTGCACATTCGGCACATCAATATAGGGATAGAAAATACCCATTGCATTTGAACCGCCGCCCACGCATGCCATTACATAATCAGGTTGACGACCAATCATCTCCGGCATTTGCGTTTTGCATTCTTCGCCGATCACACTCTGAAAATCCCTCACCATCATCGGGTAAGGATGTGGGCCTGCAACAGTACCAATGATGTAAAAGGTGTTCTCAACATTGGTCACCCAATCGCGCATCGCTTCATTCAGGGCATCCTTAAGAGTTTTACTACCCGACTCAACGGGTACCACCTTGGCACCGAGAAGCTTCATGCGATAAACGTTTTGGGCCTGACGAGCAACGTCCACAGAACCTTGGTAAACCGTGCAATCTAGGCCAAAGCGAGCACAAATCGTTGCGGTTGCCACGCCATGTTGGCCTGCTCCCGTTTCGGCAATAATGCGAGGCTTACCCATGCGTTTGGCAAGCATTGCTTGACCAATCACATTATTGATCTTGTGTGCGCCTGTGTGATTAAGATCTTCACGCTTGAAATAAATTTGTGCACCACCCAGTTGCTCACTCATGCGCTTGGCATGGTAGACCGGTGATGGGCGACCTACAAAATGCTTGAGCTCATACTGAAACTCTTCTAGAAACTCTGGATCATATTGGTACTTGGCATACGCTTGTTTAAGCTCTTCAAGCGCATACATCAGTGTCTCTGAAACAAAAATACCGCCATAAGGACCAAAATGTCCACGCTCATCTGGCTTATCGTACATAGGAACCTCGACTTAATTAAAACGCTGGGTTATTCAATAATTACGAATGGTCATTACTATCCGCCACTCGCACAGCATCCACAAATTGCTGGATTAATGCTGGATCTTTAACACCCTTACTGATTTCAACTCCACTGGAGATATCAACCGCGCAGGGATGTAGACGTGCAATCGCCTCGCCGACGTTGTGCGCGTTCAATCCACCACTCAAAACGACCCGAGGCGCGTTTTCGTTTGCCCATATTGCTGGTATTAGGTCCCAATCAAAGGTTGTGCCGCCTCCGCCATATCCCTCAACGAGGGCATCGAGCCAAAGGCCGGCTGCATCCGTATATTGTCGGGAGAAATCAGCAACGTTGAAGGATTGACCAATCCGGGCGGCTTTTAGCCAAGGCAGACCTCCAGCCAAGCGTTTACATTGTTCTGGGGTCTCATCCCCATGAAACTGCCACATCGTAATGGCCGCATTTGCCCGTATCTCCTCAATTTGATTGGGGGTTGGGTTCACCACCAGACCAATTGCGTCAATTCCTTTGGGTAATTGACTAATCAAGGCACCGGCATCTTCCGGTCGAATAGCACGAGGGCTGGGTGGATAAAACACCAAACCGATCGCATCGACCTTTGCCTTAACAGCGGCCTCAATATCGGCTGGCGTGCGTAAGCCACAGATCTTAATTCTGGTTTTGCCGGGTGCGTAATCGAGTAATCCCATGGAACTCTTTATTGGTCAAATACTGAAAGCATAAGCTCTTTTGGTAACCAGGCGTTTTGCCAATGCGGATTGGGAATACCAAACGTATTTGGGTAAGCCACTTTGATGAGATATAAGCCATCGGGGGCAAAAGTTGGGGCTGCTACCTCTCTATTTTTAGCCAGTAGCACTGTCTTGATCCACTCTGGGTCTTTTTTTCCTTGACCAACGACCAAGAGGCTACCAACCAAATTACGCACCATGTGATGCAAGAAAGCATTTGCTCGAACCTTAAAAAAGAGAAAGGGTTGATCACCGGTAATGGTGCATTCATACATATGCTTGATCGGGGTTTTACTCTGACACTCGGAGGCACGAAAGGATGAGAAATCGTGTTCACCGATTAAATACTGGCTCGCACTTTGCATCGCTGCCACATCAAACCATTGTCCATTTGGCATCATGCAATAGCCAACGCGCTTAGCTAAGATCGGAGTACGAACTGGGCCAGCAAAGACTGCATAGATATAGGTTCGCTCATGAGCACTAAAGCGTGCATCAAAATCATCGGGGACAAGCTTTGCCCAGTTCACCACCACCCCATCGGGCAAAAAAGTATTAATCCCCCTCACCCAAGACCAATCATCCCGCTCAACATCTGCATCAAAATGTACAACTTGGCCAAGAGCATGAACACCGGTGTCGGTGCGACCGGCTGCTGTTATTCGAACGTGAGAGCCATTACCAATAAATTGTTCAATGGCTTTCTCTAAGGTGTTCTGTACCGTTGCTTGATCAGGTTGAATTTGCCAACCGCAATACGCACTACCGTCATATTGCACACCTAAGGCAATTCGCATGATTCTAGGAATCGCTTCGCTGATTAATTTCTGCCAACAAACTGCGAGCGGTAATCGTCATCTGAGGATCCACTTGATTGCTCACCAGCAGAATTTCTTCTAGGGCTTTACGGGCAGCAGCAAAGTCTTCGATGGTGATATACGCTTTTACTAAATTGAGCTTAACGCGCAAAGATTCTGTAGCGGGGATCTCGTCTGCCTGTGTGCTTGGTCCTAAATTGAGATCAAGCCCTTTTAAAACAGCGGCCGCTTTAGGCGGAATCGTGCCAGAGCTTGATTTAGCTTCCTCATGCAGAGGTCCTAGCGTAAGTCCCTCTGACTCCGCACGGCGGGTATACCGCGCCAGCGACCAGAGAAGAACACCAGTAATCGCAATTAATCCCAAGCCAACAGCTGCCGGTCCCCACTGTTCCGTGGGGGCTTTGGCATCTGTGTTTTGATTTACTGAATTGCCTTGCTTACGAGCGTCTAATAACTTTTGGAGGTCAGCGATATTCTTCTCAAGTTCAGCAACGCGTGCTTTACTTTGGGCTAGAGCCTTCTCCTGAGCAACCATCTCTTCAACGTAGCGCCGTGTATCCGCTTCAGAACCAGCGCCTGGGCCTATCCTTAAACGATCTTCGCCGCTACCGGTCTGCTTAGATCCTGCCGCGCCAGTTGCCGTCTTGCTAGTTTGTGGAATAGCAGATGAACCTTGACCTTGTTGCGCAATCCAACTGCGATTTGCCTCGATCGCAAACTCTTTTGCCTCACTGGGTGTGATCGATCGCAAGAGAGTTGGGCTCGGCTTATTTAACTCTGCACCAGCAATTAGACGATGAATGCTACCCCCAATAAACGCATCGGGATTCGCTTTGTAGAGGGCCAACATTGCCTCATCAAGATCTGCACCACCCAGTTGCGGACTAATTTGTGAAGCAATTTCACTAAGACTTTGTCCAGATTTAACAACGACTTTACTGACATCACCAACCATCAGGCTATATGTTTTAGCAATCCCGCCATTTGCCCATTTCAGACCAATAATGACATCCACAAAAGGATCTTGCGTAGTATCGATTGGACTTGCAGAATCGACTGCAATCACTAACTGCGTTGGGCTTACACGACGCAAAACGATGGTGGGTTTGTAGTCCAATATCTTCGCAGAAATACCCAAGCGATCGTAATCCGCTTTTGGAACAGGATCAATGCTCAGAGACTGAAGATAAGTCTGATCATCTGCTCCAAGGCGAACAGGAATCTCGGCTTTTAGTGGCTCACCGGGTTTGGACAAAATGATCGGCGAGCCCAAGGTCACCGCATGTGCTGTTGGCCAAATAAAAAAGGTGGCAATCGCTAAAACGAGCCAATTGAATAGAGTGTGCAAGACACAAGACCAGCGCATCTTATCCTTTAAGCAAAATGCGTAACATACGGCGTAGTGGTTCAGCGGCTCCCCACAGCAACTGATCACCTACAGTAAATGCGCCCAAGTAATCGGGGCCCATTGCTAATTTATGCAATCGGCCAATCGGAATGGTCATGGTGCCACTCACTGCAGCTGGAGAAAGTTCACGCTCGGTAGCCTCACGATCATTGGGGATAACTTTGACCCATTGATTATCGGCAGCCAACATTGCCTCAATTTCCTGTAGGGGGATATCTTTTTTAAGCTTGATGGTGAGCCCTTGCGAATGACAACGCATCGCACCTACGCGAACACAGATACCATCGATTGGTATGCTGCCAGGCGACCTAAACGGTGGATTGCCCATAATCTTATTGCACTCTGCACCCGCTTTCCACTCTTCCTTAGTTTGACCATGCTCAACAGGCACATCAATCCACGGTATCAAGCTACCCGCTAGGGCAGTATTCCTGAAATTGGTTTTAGGAAAATCGGTCGACCGAATGGTTTGCGCCACCTTACGATCAATGTCCAAGATCCAAGATGCTGGATTTGCAAGCTCACTGGCCACGCTTTGATGCAGAGTACCCATTTGCTCCAGCAGCTCACGCATATTGGCAGCCCCAGCACCCGATGCTGCCTGATAGGTCATCGCACTAATCCACTCAACCATTCCAGTTTTTAAAAGACCGCCCATCGCTAGCATCATCAAGCTAACGGTGCAATTGCCACCAATCCAGTTCTTACCACCCGCGTTCAGAGCTCGATCAATCACTGGTCGGTTGATGGGATCAAGCACGATCACAGCATCCTGTTCCATCCTTAAAGAGCTTGCAGCATCAATCCAATGACCTTGCCACCCCTGCTGACGCAACGCTGGATAGATGGCCTTCGTATAGTCGCCACCCTGACACGTTAGGATCACATCACATTGAGCAAGCGCTTTGAGATCGTTTGCATCTTGAAGACGAGTCTCTTTTTTGGCTACTTTCTTACCATTGATGAGAGGTACTTCAGCACCGGCATTGCTGGTACTGAAGAATATAGGTTCTATGTGGGCGAAGTCGTCTTCATCTTGCATGCGTTGCATCAATACGCTGCCAACCATGCCGCGCCAACCGACCAAACCAACCACAGGATTTACTAAAGGAGTGTGTGCCATAAATATAAATACGTATCAATAAATTAATCAATTACTGCATCAATGCTTGAACCACTGCATCACCCATTTGTGCAGTCGAGACCTTCTGTGTACCCTCGGTATAAATATCCGCTGTACGTAGGCCGTTTGCCAAAACCTTTTGGACTGCAAGCTCAATGCGCTCTGCTTCCTTGGGCATATTGAGTGAAAAGCGTAACATCATCGCGGCCGACAGAATGGTGGCAAGCGGATTAGCAATACCCTTGCCAGCAATATCAGGTGCAGAGCCATGACTTGGCTCATAGAGGCCCTTATTGTTTTTATCTAAAGAGGCTGATGGCAACATCCCAATCGAGCCGGTAAGCATCGCTGCCTCATCAGAGAGGATGTCACCAAATAAATTACCCGTAACAATCACATCAAAGGATTTTGGCGCCTTCACCAATTGCATAGCGGCATTGTCGACATACATATGACTTAGCTCAACATCGCTGTATTCTTTAGCAATGCGGGTCATCACCTCACGCCAGAGTTGCGAGGTCTCAAGTACATTTGATTTGTCAACGCTGCATACTTTGCGATTACGCTTGCGGGCCGCAGAAAATGCCACATGAGCAATACGCTCAATCTCAGGCTCGCTATAGCGCATGGTGTCAAAGCCCTCGCGTGCTCCAACAAATAATCCATCAGGTGCGGTGCGGATCCCTTTGGGGGAACCAAAGTAGATATCGCCATTAAGCTCACGCACGATCAAGATATCAAGTCCACCGACGATTTCTGGTTTTAAGCTAGAGGCCGCTGTCAGTTCTTTATAACAAATGGCGGGACGGAAATTAGCAAAGAGCGCTAAGTGTTTGCGTAATCCCAAAATTGCTTGCTCGGGTCTAAGCTCACGCGCAAGGGTGTCGTATTTCCAGTCACCAACGGCACCAAACAAAATGGCATCGGCAGACTTCGCTAAATCCAAAGTTGCGGGTGGCAAAGGATGCCCTGCCACATCATAAGCCGCACCGCCGACTGGGGCGGTCTCCATATCAAGGGGCAACTGAAGAGCCTGGAGGACTTTAACGGCCTCAGCAACAATTTCCGGGCCGATGCCATCGCCCGGGAGTACTGCGATTTTCATAAATAACCTTTATTAATGGTGCTTTGCTAATAGCCCACCATGGCTACAATAACTTAAGGAAGTTGGGTTGCAAGCCACGGCATCCGCAATAAGCGTTCTGCCTCAAAAGCCTTTATTTTATCGGCATGTCGTAAGGTCAGACCAATATCGTCCAGGCCGTTGACTAGGCAATACTTTCTAAAGGGGGTTACATCAAATGAATATGCACGCTGATCGGGTGCAATCACCTCTTGGCGCTCAAGATCAATTGTTAACTGATAGCCAGGAAAGGCCTTGGTCTCATTAAACAAATGATCGACCTGCTGCTCCGTAAGAACAACTGGCAATAGGCCGTTCTTAAAGCAATTATTGAAGAAAATGTCCGCAAAACTGGGGGCAATAATGGCACGAAAGCCAAATTGGCTAAGGGCCCATGGAGCATGCTCGCGGGAGCTGCCACAGCCAAAGTTCTTGCGGGCCAAGAGAATACCTGCACCCCGATACCGGGGTTGATTTAGCACGAAGTCGGGGTTGAGTGGACGCTTGGAGCAATCCTGTCCAGGCTCGCCGTGATCGAGGTAGCGCCACTCATCAAACAAGTTCTGCCCAAAACCGGTCTTTTTAATCGACTTCAGAAACTGCTTAGGAATAATTGCATCCGTATCGACGTTCTCTCGATCCAGAGGGGCAACCAAGCCTTTGTAGACTGTAAATGCATCCATTTATTTAACCGGGGTAACCGTAACATCTTTGTTGGAATTGGTCGCAGGCGCGCTTGTGCTACCAGCCGGGGCTGTCTGAGCAGGCTTTGCCTGTGGATCCATTTTCTTGCCCATTTCTTGTAAATCTTTGCCAACGCCGGTCCAAGTGTTACTGCAAGCAGTAAGGCTAGCGGTGATGCAGATTGATGCAAATAAAGCGAGTAATTTCATAGTGAGGCTATTGTAGAAAAGATTAAGCGATCTTGCGAATGTCGACGAAGTGGCCCTCGATCGCAGCAGCAGCAGCCATCGCAGGACTCACCAAGTGGGTTCTACCGCCCGCACCCTGACGCCCCTCAAAATTACGATTGGAGGTCGATGCGCAACGCTCTTCAGGTTCCAGGCGGTCTGCATTCATGGCAAGGCACATTGAGCAACCTGGCTCACGCCACTCAAAACCGGCTGCCTTAAAGACACGGTCTAAGCCTTCACGCTCAGCCTGCGCTTTGACGAGCCCAGAACCGGGTACCACAAGGGCCAGTTTCACATTGTTAGCTACTTTTTTACCGAGACGTTCAACTACTTTGGCGGCGGCCCGAAGATCTTCAATCCGACTATTGGTACACGAGCCAATGAATACCTTATCCACATAGATGGTGTCGAGAGGAATATTGGGCTCTAGTCCCATGTATTGCAAAGCGCGCTCCATTGCTTGGCGTTTGTTAGGATCACGCTCTCGCTCTGGATCGGGCACTCGGCCATTAATTGGTAAAACCATTTCGGGGGATGTGCCCCACGTGAGCTGGGGAATAATTTCCTCAGCCCGAATCTCAACCACTTGATCAAAATGAGCACCAGGATCGGAATGCAAGGTGCGCCAATACTGCAAGGCTTGGCGCAAAGCCTCGCCTTTAGGAGCATATGGACGACCTTGAATATACTCAATAGTGGTCTCATCCACAGCGACAAGTCCAGCGCGTGCACCAGCCTCAATGGCCATATTGCAGATGGTCATGCGACCTTCCATCGACAAATTACGAATGGCCTCACCAGCAAACTCAATGGTGTAGCCCGTGCCGCCCGCTGTACCAATTTTGCCAATCACTGCCAAGACAATGTCCTTTGCTGAGCAGCCAGGTTGCAAGCGCCCCTCTACCCGCACCAACATGTTTTTACTTTTTTTCATGAGTAAGGTTTGCGTAGCGAGGACGTGCTCAACTTCAGAGGTACCAATACCGAATGCAAGCGCCCCAAAAGCACCGTGTGTACTGGTATGCGAATCTCCACAAACTACGGTCATACCTGGCAAGGTAGCGCCCTGCTCTGGACCAATGACGTGCACGATACCTTGGCGTTGGTCGTTCATCTTGTACTGCGTAATACCGAAGCGATCGCAGTTTTGATCTAAGGTATCGACTTGTAGCTTGGATACAGGGTCAGCAATTCCCTCGCTTCGATCGGTGGTCGGCACATTATGGTCAGAAACAGCCAAATTAGCTGAGATTCTCCAGACAGGCCGTTTTGTCAGACTCAAGCCCTCAAAAGCTTGCGGACTAGTAACTTCATGCAGAAGCTGGCGGTCAATATAAAGCGTGGCGGTGCCATCCTCTTCCGAGTGCACCACATGCTCATCCCAT
>JAIXPN010000072.1 GCA_027486235.1 Burkholderiaceae bacterium | reverse complement strand
GCAACACACGCGTTGGTCAGCAGTATTAAATTGCCATGAAAATGGGACGGTAGCTCAGTCGGTAGAGCAGCGGACTTTTAATCCGTTGGTCGCGAGTTCGAATCTCGCCCGTCCTACCAGATTCATAGGTCAAACCGATAACATCCTCTGGTTCGTACTGATACCATGGTCAGCATAAAGTCACTTCGATTTGCCATATCCAATTTGAGAAATTTATTTCCCCTGCCTTTTTGATCTTAGAAAAAGTAGGTGTTCGCTATTAAAGTTTCACCATCCCATTAATTGCGATTTAGGCAATAAATGGGATTGGAGGTGCGACCAAGGAATCCTTAAACAAGAGTGATTTAAAAAATTATAAGTTTTATAATCGCCAGACATGATACTTTTGTTTATTTCTTTCTTTAGTTCCCTGATCCTCATTTTGGGGATCATTCGCTATAAACATCTGCATGAGCATTTAAGTGGCGATCACGACCTCAGTGGCCCACAAAAGTTTCATGCAAACAACACTCCCCGCATTGGCGGCTTAGGGATTTACCTAGCACTCTGGATTGCCACTGCTGTAGCTTTTTTTAAAGAAGTCTATTTAGCCCAATTAATCACCCTTGTATTAGTCAGTGCTCTCCCAGTCTTTATCGCAGGTCTCGTCGAGGATCTCACTAAAAAAGTAGGGGTCAAAATTCGGCTGTTTGCAGGTCTCCTCTCCGGCGTCCTCCTACTCTATTTCTTTCAGATCACCTCAATTCGTCTAGATGTTTGGGGGCTTGATGCATTGTTCATGAACATCTGGGTGGCTGGAATATTCTTAGCAATTGCCTGTTCTGGACTCTCCAATGCTTATAACATCATTGATGGGTTTAATGGCTTAGCGAGCATGGTGGCGATCATCTCAACCGCAGCAATTGCCTTTGTAGCCTTCAAAGTCAATGATATTAAATTAGTTTATTTATCCCTCATTCTGTTTGGATCAATTGCTGGGTTTTTTATCTGGAACTATCCCAAAGGCATGATCTTCTTAGGTGATAGTGGCGCATATCTGATTGGCTTTGTCCTTGCTGCCTTGTCGATCTTGCTCGTGCAACGCAATCCGAGCGTATCGCCATGGTTTGCACTTTTGGTTAATGCTTACCCCATCTTTGAGACCCTCTTCACAATTTGGCGGCGCACCGTTCATCAGGGTAAAAACCCGGGCATACCTGATGGTGCACATTTTCATTCGCTCATCTATCGACGGGTGATGCGCTGGGCCAATCCCAAATCTAGTCATATTGACCATCACTACCTGGGTAATGCCAAGACCTCCCCATATCTCTGGGTGATCTCATGCTTAGGCGTAGTTCCAGCCATTCTCTTTTGGAAAAGCACACTCATACTGATGCTAAGTGCGGCCATCTTTATGCTCTTATATGTCTATGTCTACCGCCGAGTAGTACGCTTTCATAAACCAAGCTGGCTAAGCCCCCCCCCCGAGATAAAGTGATAAATTAAAAAATTGAGGGCTCATTTTCGAATGCCCGATACATAGCGTTAGCAAGCCTTACTCAATTTAGCTACCTCCCCTGAAGTAGCTAAATTTAGCGGAAATATTCATCACCACAAATGAGAATGCGTACGTTTTGTAAATATAGTGATTTCGAGCGTAGCAGTTCAAAAGCTCGAATCAAACGTATCCTACCTAGATTTATGAGTAAAAAATTGTCCTACTTTACTCAAGTTCTTCCAGGCGATGGCACATACAGCCCGGATCCCCGAAAAATCACAATTGCGTAAAGCCTGCCAGTCTTCCTTAGTTTTACACATAACCGCTTGAAACGACTTATTACTTGCTCCACCCAAACGCATCGTCACCAATACCTCGGGTATGTAGATCGATTTGAAATTTGGCTGGGTAAATAACTGCAGGATACTCAAATAGTCAGCTGAAATTTTGTAACCAGTATTAAATCCGCCAATGCGCGTATAAAACTCACGTCGCACATACAAAGTAGGATGTGCTGGCATCCAACCCCAGGACAAATCATGTCGATTAAACGGCTTGCTTTTCCATTTACGAATGACGATGCGCGTATCATATTGGCTAACATATTCTAAGTCGCCATATACAGCGCAAACATCAGGATCTTCAAAAGCTCTAGCTACCTTTGAGAGTACTTCGTTGGATGCAAATAAATCATCTGAATGCAAAAAACCAACTACATCACCTGTTGCCAAAAGAATACCTTTGTTCATCGCCTCATAAATGCCGTTATCAAGCTCGGAAATAAAAAATAAACCGGGGCGAGTATGTGCTCGGACTATTTCAGCAGTTGTATCTTTGGATTTACCATCAATAACTAAATGCTCAAAATTTTGATGGGTCTGCATTTCAACTGTGCGCAACGTATCTGAAATAGTTGCCTCACTATTATAAGCAACGGTGATAACTGAAATTTTCATGATCGTAGTCGATTTGATAGGTTCGATTACTCTACTGAAGTATGCAAACCAAGTAACAGGCTGCAATAACGGGCTACTAGCATCATTAATAGCTCTATGCGCCATCGCAACATCTGGTACCAGTCCTGATGACGTGACGGACTCACATTGCTACCATGACGCCGATATTGCAGCAATGGTACTGGAATATAATAAACTTTACCGATAATGCTGCCGAGTGCCCCAAGCCACATATCATGCATCGGCGCCCATCGAGGAATCGGCAGTGCGGCAAAGATCAACTCGCGTCGGAACGCCATTGCACAACCAAGATAACGATTACGTATTAAAGTGCTTGATAAGCCGCTACTGAATCCGCCACGCATAGCCATGAAGGAAGGTGCAGTTACGGTACCACTTGCATCAATAACTTGAGCATCTGAAACGACAACTAATATTTTAGGGTCACTATCGAATGCCGAGAAAAATTGTGCGCACTTGTCTGGCATCCACACATCGTCCTGGTCGCATAAAAAAATTATATCGCCCTGCGCTGATAACAACGCACGCTCAAAATTCTTAACAACACCCAGACGGCCGCAACTCTGCAGCAAACGAATTCTAGCGTCACCAAATGCAGCAATGACTGCGAGAGTATCGTCGGTAGAACCATCGTCAGCAACAACGACCTCATCGTGTGGACTTAACTGCACCAGAACTGATCGTAGCTGATCACGAATGTAACTTTCGCCGTTATACGTGGCTATGCAAACTGAAATCATATCTCTCACCTTTTGTCAGCGCATGAAGGACGTATAGCGCTTTAGCAAACGATATAACGGGTAGAGCAAAAGAATAGTAGCTACCTTTACCCTATTTCTACGAGCAAATATCAGCTCAATCGCCATACGTTGATAAAAGTGCATAGGCTTACCGGAGGACCCTACTTTGTCACAAACTGAAATCGGCTGATCACAGTATTTCCATCTCCTATTCGCGATCGACAAAAAGAATAAGAAATCGGAAATAGTCACGCCACTGCCAACTACATAAAGTCCAAACACATTATGCAATGATTTACGGTACATGACTGACTGATGTCGAATATTCATTCGGCCGAAATCTGCTTTAACACATTGACCATCTTCACGATAAATCCAATCAGCATAAACAACTTCTACGTCAGGCCCAGTTACTGCAACCGCTCTTGAAAGAGAGTTTGGGGCCACAAATTCATCGCCTGAATTCATGAATAATAGCCACTCGCCATCTGCTAACGCGACGCCTTTATTCATCGCGTGATAGATGCCTTCGTCTGGCTCGCTAATCAAGATATCAATAGCTGAACCATACTCATTAATTTTTTCGAGAGATCCATCAGTTGAGCCACCATCAACCACGACTAACTGGCGATTTCCGTAGTCTTGGGCCAATACGCTAGCGAGAGTTCGCGCTAGCCCAAGGACGTCGTTTCTTATGATCGTAATAATTGTTACACGAGAGCATGTAGGTAAAAAAAAACTCAAATTAACTTACCCCTTTTAAGAACCAGCACCATAAAAAGCTTCTCTGAAAATATAAAAACAAACTAATGAAAAAACTTTTTTACATCCAAAAAACAATCACTTAATAACATTTACTTTTCTATATACATATTCATCACTTCGTACGCAAATTAGCCTCAAAACGAGCTTAAGCGCTTAATAGGCTAGAAATTTTAGGGGAGTAAACCACTAGGAAAACTAATCCATAGCTATCCAAATAAACGCCTAAATTGATTCAATTCTCTTCGGGCCTAATTTCCGAGAATAAGATCGCCCATCACCAACTGCAGCAAAAAGTAAAATAATGCCGATAATTTGATACCAAATGAAAGTCATTAAGAGCGGCTGAAATATTCCAAATATACCAAGATATAAATATAAAAAAACTAAAGAGCCATACTTAACTGATGACCTATTAAATGCAAGGTTCGTATGCTTATTAAGTAAAAAACCGAAAATAAAAGGGACAGAGATAACAAAAAATATCCCTCCATCATAATACAGACTATAAATAATAGTACCAAAAGCATTATAGAATTTCGGCTCACTTTCGGCCCCACTTAAATTTCTAAAAGTATTTAAATCAACATCTGCAACTGCACCTAATCTCTCAGTTAGCCCCAACTTCCTGGCAAGAATAAAGAAGCTATTCTCAATTATTCCTAAACTAGAAAATCCGAATTTGTCTTTAGAATTTAAGGAAGATTCGGGCGATGTTAACTCATCGTCAAATAATGAAAAACCTAAAGTATGATAATCAATAATAAATATTTTAACTTGATCACTAATACTCTCAAAACCTCTAGTAGCGCCAATCATAACTATAGGCGTAATAAAAATAATAAGAATAATAACAATATTTTTTATCTTATATTTTTTTAAAAAAAAAGCAATTAGGATAATGACTAAAACTAGGTAGATATTAAATCTACCTAGCATCATAATGCCACTTGCAATCATTAAAATAGAAGAAAGTACTAATAGTTTTTTTTCTCCATTTAAGATAAAGATAGAAGCACCTACAAATAGTCCAATATGTATAGATACTAAAATTATTGTATTAAATAAGAACTCAACCCATCCAGGGCCAAAGATTATGCTATCTGCACCAGCGCTACCAAAGACCGCACCCCTAAAAAATTCTAGGTCACTAGAAGTTAAGATTATCGAGATGGACTTAAATAAAAAATAACATACAACTGGAGTTGCAATAGATATTAAAAAGTAAATTAATAGGTTTATTCTTTGATTAATTTTTATCGGTATTTTGATAGGGTATAAGCTATTAACCTGATTTTTTTGTTTTTTTTTATTTAATTTAGAATAAGTAAAAGAGCCGGCTGTTAGCGAGAATAGCATTAATGTATAAATAAAATATGTTTCAGGACTTGGTGTTTTAAGTCCAGTAAGAGACAGTGAAGAAATAAGAAGCCAAAAATACCACCATGAAGTTATTATTAATAATGTAATTGGGTAAATTTTGGTGAATTTCCACCCAATTATGATATTTAGAATAAAAATCAATAGTAAAACTTCGGTCATCTTTGTAAAGTAAAAAGTATTTGTGTATTCATTACGAGTAATAATTTTAGAATTATAAAGACTTATTGCAGAAAAATCTTCTAAGTAAACGACTTATGAATCATGGCAATATACCTTTTAAACATAAAGTATTAAACTTTTTTTTATATCAACTGAGAGATAAATTTTATTTGGTATGTCACCAACTTCATTCTTTAATGTAGATGATTCTAAATATAAGTTAAAAAAATTATCATCCTCATTTACACAGCAAGATTATTCTCGCTTTAGTTTTGTAACATGAGATGCGCGAATCTACACATCCTGATGCACTGACTTCGGTTATGTGACAAGCTTACCTTTATAAGCAAGCCTCCTGTTTGAAATGATTATTATGTGCTTGGCAACTTAAAAAGTTTAGACGCACAGAATCTGTCCACGGAGCTTAATCACGCTCATATAAAAATCATACAGGTTTGGTAAAGCTGCTCCCTGCTGACATCCTAAAGAGCCTAGTAACTAATTGTTTCATAAAAAATTAGGGACACTGCTTATTACCTAGTCCATATATAAAATTAGATTTTACTGAAACCCTTTGTCCAGTAAAACTTTTTTGTAAACAGCTTGTGTTTCGTGTGCGCAACGTTCCCATGAAAACAACGATAACCGTTTTCTCCCTGCCGCAATTAATGTACTGCGGCGCTGCTCATCAAAGACTACACTTGTAATGGCCTCTGCCTGCGCCTCAATATCCAATGGGTCAAAGTACACTCCAGCATCGCCCACCACTTCGGGCATAGAGCTGCTGTTGCTGGTGATGACCGGGCAGTCATGCGCCATAGCCTCTAATAGTGGAAGGCCAAAGCCTTCGTAAGTAGACGGATAAACAAAAGCATGTGCTCGAGAATAAAGTTGGCCCAAAACCAAGTCATTGCCGCCCAATTGACTTACAGCATGTGGGCCAAACCCGAGCTTAGAAATAAGTTCCTTCTCATCTGTAGTGAAAGCTCCGCCTCCGAAGGCAATCAAATCGAGGGTATTTTTTAAGGCAGGGCTCAACGATAAAGCTCTTAACGTACTTTCAAAATTTTTATACCCTCCGCGGGAGCCTATATACAGCAAAAAAGGGCGAGCCACTTTAGTTGGTAGGCTGCCATTATTATTAGCTAATGTATCAAACCTTTCAAAACCGTGATGCACCACAGAGACCTTATAATCAGGCACATCAAATAGCTCACAAAGGTCGTTTTTAGTGCTATGTGATATGCAAATGACATGATCAGCACGCTCAACTGTTTGGCGTTTGTATTTCATAGCGGGATCGTGAGGAGAAAAGTCAGCCGCATACCGCTCGTGAATCATGTCGTGGACTGTAATGATGCGACCTCTAGCAGATGTTCTTACTGGCTTGGCACTGTAGTAGGTTTCATGCAGTATGTCAGCATCCAAAGAAGATAATTTCAGCCTGCTAAGATGGTGATTGGCAAGCAGTGCTAAGCGACCCGTTTTGGGTGGGAACTTTTGTAATCCCACGCCGCGCACCAGCCCAATGGGCAGGTCTTCTAAATAGCGGTTTCGGTGTATAGGCGCAACTACGTTTATTTGTTCACCCAATGTAGTTAAGCTCTGAGCCAACCGAATAAAATAGCGAGAAATACCGCCATATGACTGCTGAGTAAAAATTTGGTGATCGAAAACTATTTTCATATCTTAATGCTCATATTTTTTGAAAAAAAGAATAACATTAGATTCAAGGTTGAAGATAAAAATTTTCGATACAATTTTCATATACTATTTTTTATAACTTGTTGCGATTAGCCTCGCCTGAGTAGAAGCAATAAACGTGATGCTTATGATCACGTAAAAAACACGGCAACTTATCAAAACTAAGTATCCCTAAATTCATTTCACACCAACTGTTTATAGTTAGTAAATTAGATTTAATTACTTGGCATTTTAAGTATTAAAACTGAAACTTAATCTCGAGCCGAGAATCTTTCAACTCACTGAACTACTTTTTCTATGTATTTTTTCAAATTTTTATAATACGCTTCGGCACTGTTTTTTAATAGGACTGAATTTAAATTTTTTTCCTGTAAATCATTAAGCTGTTGATCGCTAAAAGACTCTAATAACAATACTGCCTTGTTTATGGAATCAAAATTTAAATTCTCCAACTCAATCTCATAACCAGTTGTTATGCTCGATCCTTTGCTAACTATTGGAATTAAGGCTCCATTGCCAATAGCCGTTAAAACTGAGGGAGCGCCACCTTCAGAGCAACTAGGAAAGATTACAAAAGAACAAGATTTAAGAATTTCCGCAAATAAACCTGATTTGATATCCACAAAGCCATGATTGATGATATTTGACTGGCTTAGCTCAAGCTTATAGGATTCTAAAAAAACTCTTTCACTATTGTTTAATCCACAGATATGAAGGGATAAGTCTTTTCTTGATAAAAAAAAGTCAAGGCAGAGATCAAGCCCTTTGTGAATCGCCCCCGAGCTTCCTATCCACAAAAAAGATTTTCTTGCATCTTTATGTCGCGCCGCCATTATATTAGCTGCACTATGAAATTTAAAAAATGGCGCATCAAGCTCATAAACTTCTTCGTGGAAAAATTTCCTGAATGAATTTGCACATTCTTTATTTCCTAGGGCTATGATCGCATCCACTAACATAGTTTGATGCGACCATGTTTTTTCAACAAATCTTACTGAATCAAGAGCCCATTTCTTTTTCTTTTTGTAAAAATCTTTGGCTCGCAATAAGGTCATTGTATTTTGATAACAGACATGCATTCCTGTGCCGTAATAAATAGTTTTCGCTTTTTGCTGATCCCCTTCAAAATATTTTTTGAAGACATCTCCAAATCCATATATAACATCATATTCATTGAGTGTTGGAATTACTCCATCATAATTAATTACATCAACTCTATATCCAAGCTCATCGAATATTTTAGCCGCACAAACTGCTTCATAATTATTTGTATGGCTATGGGACTCTCTTTTAAATGGCGACACTATATAAGAAATCAACACTTTTTTAGTGAAATGTTTTTTTGAGTAAATGTCCTTAAGCATCCTATTTTTAATTTTTGAGTTAGCGCGGATTAAAAAGCGCGGAGCGTATTTTTTTATTGCTGACTTGATCATTTATTTAAAAAATTTATTGTTTAATTTATTAAAAAAACGCTCTGTTAGGGATTTTTTGCTTCTATTTCTTATACTCACTTTTACATCATGAAAATTGTTGGGCATAATTCTCTTTGGGGAAACGATTTTAGTTAAATCCAACTCTTTAGTCGGCAAAAAATTATTTATACTCTTTTCATTGGCATGCGCACCTTCAATACCAATATTGGATATTAGATTTACTGACGGGGTTACGCTTAATCCATAATTAAAGCAGCAATTTAGAACCCACTGGTAATCCCATGTGTCGACGTCACCAATTATGCTTACCTTAATCATATCTTCATAAAATTTTTTATCTAATCTATTTAATACAATGTATTCGTGATCTTTCGATTCATATTTTTCGATATTAACCTCATAACTCTTCCATGCCCTTCTCCAGGTTGCCCATCCCCATATCGAAAAATGCCTTGAAAAAATAAATTCAGCACATACCTCTTTACGGATATCTAATAAGTAATTCGTACCTGAGATCATAAAAATTCTTGAGTCAGAGGAATAGAGATTAAGCATTTTTTCACAAAACCAGAAAAAGCTTTGTACAGGCAGGCAATCGTCCTCTAATATTATTCCGGATTGTTCATATTGAAAGAACCAATCAATCCCCTCACTGACTGCTTTTTTACAACCCAGGTTTTCTTGTCTGAAAAGTATTTTTACCTCACAAGGCCAGTCTACTGCCGTAGCAATTTTGCGCACCTGATCAACGCGCTCTGTTTCACCCTTACGGTCTGCTCGTGGGCCATCAGCTGCAACATAAAGACGGGGTGGCTTGGCGCTTCGTATAGCCTCAAATACCTGACGAGTTGGGTCGGGACGATTAAATACTAAGAAAAGTACGGCGGTTTGCAGGGGTGAAGGGGGTATAAATGGTTCGCTCATTATCCGTTACCCTTTAAACAAGTTCATGAAATAGCCTGCCGTTCTCCTTAAACCTTCATTCAAAGGTACTCTAGGCTTCCATCCTATTTTTTCTTTAGCCAAAGATATATTTGGCTGATGATGCTTGGGGTCATCCTTAAGCAACGGCATGAATATGAGTTTTGATTTACTGCCCACCAAATTCAACACTCTTTCAGCTATCTCCAGTATTGTGAATTCGCCAGGGTTGCCCAAATTAATGGGCCCCACGAAACCAGGTTGAGTATTCATCAATCGAATGAAACCTTCGATCAAATCATCTACGAAGCAAAAAGATCTTGTCTGCTGTCCATCGCGATAAATAGTAATATTCTCACCATTGATTGCCTGAACAATAAAGTTACTCACCATACGGCCATCATTTGGATGTATGCGTGGTCCATATGTATTAAAAAAGGGCTACTTTGATATCGCGATTATGCTGACGGCGATAATCAAAAAAGAGTTTCAGCACAGAGTTTACATTCGTCATAGCAAGATCGAACTCCAATCGGAATAACCTTTCCCCAATATCCTTCTGGCTGAGGGTGTACCCTACGGTCTCCATGTACTTTACTGGTGGAAGCCTGCAAGATTTTGACGTGAGTTTTTTAGCAAGGCCAAGCATATTAATAGCACCATACACACTGGTCTTAGTGGGTTGAGAGGAATCTCCCCGGTAGTTGGCCGGTGATGTAGGGCAAGCAAGACTATAGGTTTGATCAACTTCAACGTCGCGTGGAAAGGTCATATCGTGACGCATCAACTCAAATTGGGGATTAACTAATAAGTTAGCAACGTTGTCTTTGATTTCAATAAAGAAGTTGTCAACGCCAAGTAAATTATGCCCCTCCCCAAGTAGTCGCTCACAGAGATATGAGCCAAGGAAATCAGTACCGCCTGTGACAAGGGTACGTTGGCGAGATGCATATCTTTGCATTATTGGGTCCTATAGGTTTTTATACGCATCAGATTGAAAGATTTTAGCTTCATTACAAACATGGGCCTAGTCTCTTTTTGAAATAAGTCATAAAGCAGACCTACACAAGCTTGCGCCATTACTGTAGCGTAGGCGGCGCCAATAACTCCAAACCTTGGTATGAAGATGTAGTTAAGGGCAACATTAATAACGGCCCCAAATACTGTTCGCTGAAAAATTAATATCTGTCGATTTTCGGCCATAAACCATTGGCCGCTCGCAACCCCCAAAAAGACGAAGACCGATGCCCACACATGTATAACAAGGACAGGACCTGCTTCTGAATATGCCAAACCAAATAACCCGGTTATGATCTGAGTCGATAAAAAAGTTATCGGCAACGCAATAGCAATCGAAAGCCATACCATCAAGTCATACAAGTACTGTAACCGCTTTTGATAAAGCGCTTCGTCGCACCTTTTTGCTTCCAAAATTGATGGGAAAACCGATCCCGCAATAATCATTGGTACAAAATACCAGGCCTCACTTATCCTAATCGCTACACTATAAATGCCCACCGCTTCATCCCCAAGCATCAGTCCCAGCATAATCTGATCAATTTTCATATAGGCCGTGATGGCTATACCAGATAGCAAAAGAGGCCAACTATCGGCTAATAAAGATTTAGCTCGTGCTAGAGATGCTCTCAGCTGCTGCAACGGAAAACCTTTCACAGAAAATATGGCTAGCATGAGAAAGCTGGCAATAAATCCTTCTGCCATAGTGGCCCAAGCTAAAGAAATTAGCGTGCCCTGATTTAGGATCAATAATACCTTAATGATTGCAAAGGCTAAAAAACTACCGTTTTGAACCCAAACAATGTATTTGGACATGACCTGTGATTCAAACCAATAGACTGCTAATTCACTAGCCTTAAACAACATCACCGAACCCAAAACCGCTACCAGCAGTTTAGTAAGAGCTTCTTCAGGACGGAGCCAAAATAATATACCCAAAAGACAGATGTAGCTCAATAAGCCCGCCGCCAACTGAAGTAAGGCAGCGGTACCAAGGGTTTCACCCTTACAAGATGGGTCTCGAACAATATCTCGGACCACGATGTTCTGCAAACCCAAGGCAGCAACAACTCCGAATAAGCCAACAAAAGCTAAGACATAGTTGAATAAACCAAACTGCTCTGGCCCAAAGTAGCGTGCCACCCATACTCCTACAATTAATCCGACTCCTATGCGTAGTACTTTGTCAAAAAATAACCAGCCCATATTGTCAACAATCTTGGCAAGATTGGGTCGATGGTTAATACGTCGGCGAATAAATGCCGGAATGATGTTCATATATTGTATGTAACAGTCAATTATCACAACCAAGTAAGTGTTTGCTATAGACTTTGCTGGTGATATTCTCTAAGTCGTAATAAATACGGTTCTCCATGATTACATCCGATATTTTCTTAAAGTCAGGTATGTTATTAATCACTAGGAAGAAAAAAATGAATTCTATTAATAAGGCCTCATAAATAACAACTTTAATTTTCTTGCCCTCAATTCTCTTCATGATTTTGAGAAAGTAAGATTGCGTTCGATAAGCCTACATAACCTTTTCCAACAACTGCAATTTTCATACTGAGTCATTTCTCATGTTTTGCCACAACCAACTACTTTCACACATTTGATCAAGACTACGTTTTGAATGCCACCCCAAAATGCCTTGTGATTTATCGACTTTGGTATAACACTCAGCAATATCACCTGTACGTCTTCCTTTGATTTGGTATGCAATCTCCTTCCCGCTGGCGTATTTATAAGACGAAATCATTTCAAATACACTAATGCCGTGACCAGTACCCAAATTAAATACGTCCCATCCTTTATGATGCTGAACATATGCTAAAGCTGCTAAATGCCCCTCAGCTAAATCCACAACATGAATATAATCCCTTACTCCGGTTCCATCTACAGTAGGGTAATCATTTCCATACACATTTAGATGTGGTAACTTTTCAGATGCAACTTGCGCTATATAGGGCATTAAGTTATTCGGTAAGCCATTAGGATCCTCACCAATGAGGCCCGACTCATGAGCGCCCACAGGATTAAAATAGCGCAAACAAATAATATTCCAGTCTGCACCTGAATTTGCAACATCTTTAAGCATTTCCTCAATATGAAGCTTGCTTCTTCCATAAGCATTTGTTGCACTGGTGGGATGTTTCTCATCAATTGGTAAATACTGCGGATCCCCATAAACAGTGGCGCTAGAACTAAAAACTAAGGTTGTAACACCCGATGATTTCATGGCCTCTAGAAGGCTGATGGTACCTTGCACATTATTAGCATAGTACTCAATCGGTTTTTCAATCGACTCGCCCACCGCTTTTAATCCCGCAAAGTGAATGACGGCATCAATTTTATAGTCTTGAAGTGTTTTGATCACCAAAGTAGTGTCGCGAATATCACCTTCAACACAAGGCAATGCCTTACATAAAATCTTTTCCAATCGCTCTAAAACACTCTTTCGGCAATTGCAGAAATTATCTAAAAGCACCACTTCGTGACCTGCTTGCGATAGCACTACCGCAGTATGACTACCAATAAATCCAGCGCCACCGGTTAACAGAATATTCAAAAGATACTTTTAATTGATGATTGGAAACTACTTATTTATTACTTAATTAATACTCAAGCCTGCTAACGCCCGTTCTCGAGACTCTACCTGCGCCCACTGCTGCATTGCTAGCCCACAGACTTCGTAAAGACAACAACAACTACAGTCTATTTTGTTTACGCCATGAATTACTCGAGTCCATTGCATCATGCGGTCACTCCTTCGATGTTTTCTGAGTTCCTAGTTTGACCTGGCACTGGGGCATTCGGGGAATCCTTTTGGTCACCCAACTGCGGTTTTTGCCGACCAAGTTCGGCTTCGAGGAGCGCAATCTCTTTCTTGAGGCTCTCGTACTCCGCTTGCTTGCGCTCTAAAAAGTGGATGGTGAGACTTAGCCTTTGACTGATACCCTTGGGGGTTAGCAGGTGCATGTACTGCAATTTATTGGGATTACTAGAAAAGTTTCCCCACTTCACTAGGCCCTTGTCTTTGAGCGCCTTTAGGCAGTAGTTAGTTTTACCCAAGCTGATCCCCAAGTAATCGGAGAGCTCCCGCTGGGTGAGGGAGGGATTTTCTTCGAGTAATTTTAATAACTTGAGATCAATTTCAGTTGGCATGGTCTTTACTGGTCAGCGTTTTATCATTAATCTAGGCATCGTTATCAAAACTATAACATACTGTTCAAGCCTTGAACACCATTCATCGCTCAGGTTAACTCCTTAAGCCAATGGCAAATCTCTTGGGTCTGCTTTCCTTATTGGGGCAGGATAACCAAGGGATCGCTTGACTTAGAGCTGCTGAGCACTCAGTTTGAGATTACGCATAATCTTGCGCCCTAACAAAAATGCCAGCATTAAGAATCCAGTGATTGCGATCCCAGCCGCAGTGGTTTTGAGCATGCCAGTTTTCTTAGCAGTTGGGATGGTACTTGTCTCCAAGCCCTTCGTAAAACGTGCCTCTATCGAAAATAATTGCGAACGCAGTTGATTTAAAGCTAGCTGGCTCTTTAAATCATCCGCTTGAATACTTTTACGTAATTTTTCTTCGATACTTAAGAAGGATTTTGTGAGTAATATGCCATCTGTCTCCGTATCTAACAATGGAATAGCTTGATCCAAAAATTGCTTCATTAAGTTAATC
>JAIXPN010000016.1 GCA_027486235.1 Burkholderiaceae bacterium | reverse complement strand
GTGATCTCTATCTAGAGATAGTCATTAAATCCGATCCTATTTTTAAAGTCGATGGCAAAGATGTTAGTGTTGATCTACCCCTCGCCCCATGGGAGGCTGCTTTAGGTACCACAGTTGCACTTCCAACTCCAACGGGTAAGGTGGAGCTCAATATTCCAGCTAACACCATGGCAGGCAAAAAGTTACGCCTCAAAGGAAAAGGAATACCGGGCAAAGAGCCTGGGGATCTCTATGCAGTGATCCGTTTGGTTACCCCACCCGCAAGCACTGACGCAGAGAAAGAGGCGTATCGCACCCTTTCCAAATCATTTACGTTTAATCCCCGTGAGAACGTGCAAGGATATTGATCATGACTACTCATTCAACTTTATTGCAAGGTATTGTGGTTGAGGAAGACCTGCATCTCACTATTACTGAGATTTGTCAGGCTTGCTCGATTGAAGAAGAGCATATTCATGCTTGGGTTTCTGAGGGCGTTCTCGAGCCTCAAGGAGCAACATATACTGAGTGGCGCTTTAGCGGGGAATCCTTACGTCGAGCAAAAATAGCTAGTCGTCTTGTTCGCGATCTAGAGCTTAATACTCCAGGGGTTGCGCTTGCGCTTGATCTCCTTGAAGAGATCGAAGCGCTACGTCGTCAACTGCAAAACCAAGCGTAGTTACTGACTACTTCAACACCTCTTGGGCAGCCAATACACCGCTACCCTTAAGCTTGATGCCAAAGCGGGTCATACCCATCTCACAGCCACTTATCGCCGCGAGGAGTGATAGCTCGTTGCAATCGCCTAAGTGACCAATGCGGAACATCTGACCCTTCACCTTACCTAGTCCGGTACCAAGTGATAAGTTGTAACGTTCAAAAATGAGCTTGCGCAAGGCATCAGCATCAACACCTTGAGGTGTTCTTACTCCAGTGAGCACGGGAGAATAGACTGCAGGATCTTTACACTGCACCTCCAAGCCCCATGCCTCAACAGCCGCACGACAGGCTTTCGCCAAATGCTGATGGCGCGCAAATACATTATCCAAGCCTTCTGCCAAGATCATATCGATCGCCTCATGCAAGCCATAGAGAAGATTGGTAGCAGGGGTCGAGGGCCAATAGCCTGTTTTGTTTGACTCAAGGATCTCATCCCAGGCCCAATACGCCTTTGGCAAGGTTGCCTTCTTGCTGGCCTCAATTGCTTTTGGTGAAATGGCATTAAAGCCGATACCTGGTGGCAGCATCAAACCTTTTTGCGAACCGCTCACGGTCACGTCAACACCCCATTCATCATGACGATAGTCGGCTGATGCTAAACCTGAAATCGTATCGACCATTAATAAAGCTGGGTGCTTTGCTGCATCAATTGCTTTACGAACAGCGGCGATGTTGGAGGTCACACCAGTGGACGTCTCGTTATGCACAACACATACCGCTTTAATTTGATGATTGGTATCTGCCTTCAGGCGCTCTTCAATCTTGGCAGCATCAACACCATGGCGCCAGCCTTCGGCACCGGGCATACCAATGAACTCTGTTTTAATCCCCAAACGAATTGCTAACTTGTTCCATAAAGTGGCAAAGTGTCCGGTCTCGTACATCAGGACCAAATCACCGGGAGATAGCGTGTTTACCAAAGCACCCTCCCACGCTCCAGTACCTGAACTTGGGTAAATAATCACTGGATGCTTAGTCTTAAAAATGGCTTGCATGCCAGACAGTAATTTGAGCCCGAGTTCACCAAACTCTGGGCCACGATGATCAATGGTTTGATAGCTAATCGCCCGCAGAACGCGAGATGGCACTGGGCTGGGGCCGGGAATGTGTAAGAAATGTCTACCTGAGGGGTGTTGGTCCAGTTTTAGCATGGGAATCGAATTTGTAAAGGATTGGTCTAAAAATGCAAAGCTCTATTTATACCAGTTCCCCAATTCCCTCGCCTTGACCTAGGTTAGGGGTTTTTTGTCTCCAGACCAGCCCAAAGCCATTCTGGATAAGGAGTTTTGGTTTTGTAAACTGAATTAGACTTCTACTGTTAACCCCTCTTTTAAAAGGACTCTTATGAGATATGTTGCGGTGATCGGTACGGGCACGATGGCCACAGGAATTGCGGCTGGTTTTATTGAGGAGGGAATCGCCGTAACGATTCTGGGACGCTCCCAGGATAAGGCGAAAGCCTGTTTAGATGCTGCTATCAATTTAGTTCAGGCCAAAGGCGATATGAAGCACCGATATGGGCTTATTGACGAATGGAATGACTGGCACGATTGCATTTGGGTGGTTGAAACGATTGCCGAGGATCTTGCACTCAAGCAAGCGCTCTTTCGCTCTCTCGATCAGCGCATCCCCGCCCACATTCCGATTGGCAGCAATAGCTCAGCATATCCAATTAGCAAAATTGTCGAGGGCCTAAAGACCACGGAGCGCATGATGGGCGCTCATTACTTTATGCCAGCCGAGGTTGTCCCCCTAGTTGAAATTGTGATGGGTGAAAAAACGAGTATTCAGTCGGCTCAAGAGGTCTGCGAACTCTATAAATCAGCCAATAAGAAGCCGGTTTTGGTTAAAAAAG
Organism: Burkholderiaceae bacterium; assembly: GCA_027486235.1. GTDB lineage: Bacteria > Pseudomonadota > Gammaproteobacteria > Burkholderiales > Burkholderiaceae > Polynucleobacter > Polynucleobacter hoetzingerianus. The sequence continues at coordinate 24,600 of JAIXPN010000016.1, read as the reverse complement.
ATATTCCGGGTTTTCTGGCAAACCGAATTCAGCATGCCTTGATGCGCGAGGCTCTCCACCTAATTGATTCAGGGATTGCATCTCCAGAAGATGTCGATGATGCGGTGCGCTATAGCTTTGGCTTTCGCTATGCTGCTGTTGGCCCCATTACCCAAAAGGAACTGTCGGGTTGGGATGTGAACTGCAATGCGGCTAAAGAGATTTATCCCTCTCTATGTAATACCAGTGTGATGCCCCAATCCCTCTTAGATATGGTGAAGGCTGGTAAGTCAGGGGTGAAGACGATGCAGGGCTATTGGCAGTGGACCCCTGAAAAAGTAAAGGCGCTTAGAGCAATTTACTCAAAGCGCCTGAAAGCTGCATTTGCGGTTCTGAAGATGGAAACGTGATTACTTCGCAGTAATTTTGTTCATCGCGGTCTCAAGATGATGAATTGCGCGCTCAATATGTAAGAGCTTTTCTAGACCAAAGAGTCCGATACGGAATGTACGGAACTCAGGACCTTCACCGACCTGCAATGGAACGCCCGCAGCCGTTTGCAAACCAACATCGATAAATTTTTTGCCAGATTGCATATCGGGATCCGTGGTGTAGCTCACTACTACACAAGGTGCTTGATAGCCAGCTGCAGCAACGCTGGGGAAACCTTTAGAGACCATCAAGGCTCTAACCTTTGAACCCAATAGAATCTGTTGTTGCATTAAATAGTCAAAGCCATGGGATTGCGTCTCTTTCATGGCATTGCGTAATATTTTTAGGGCATCGGTGGGCATTGTCGTGTGATACACATGAGCACCCTTCTCATAGGTCTCCATAATCTGAAGCCATTTTTTGAGATCGATCGAGAAGCTATTACTTTGGGTGTTCTCGATCTTCTGACGAGCACGCTCACTCATACCAATCAGTGCACAACAAGGAGAACTGCTCCAGCCCTTTTGGGGTGCACTAATCAGCACATCCACCTTACTGGCTTTCATATCAACCCACATCGCTCCCGAAGCAATGCAATCGAGCACAAATAAGCCATCAACCGACTCAACCGCATCGCCAATCGCGCGTAAGTACTCTGGGGGAAGAATAATTCCGGCGGAGGTCTCGACGTGAGGAGCAAAAACAACTTCAGGCTTCTCTTTCTTAATATAAGCAACCACCTCTTCAATGGGTGGGGGTGCATAAGGGCCTTGAGCAGATGCTTCAACCTGACGCCCCTTAATCACATGAATATCTTTTGTAAATTGCTCAAGGTCAAAAATTTGGGTCCAGCGATAACTAAACCAACCATTCCGAATAATTAAGCATTTTTTTCCAGGAGCAAACTGACGTGCAACCGCTTCCATGCCGTAGGTACCGCTGCCAGGAACAACAACAGTGGAATGCGCTTTGTAAACATCTTTCAGAATTGCAGAGATATCGGTGATAACCTTTTTAAACTCGGCAGACATGTGATTGAGGGAACGGTCGGTATAAACCACCGAGAATTCAAGTAAACCATCTGGGTCTACATTGGGAAGCAAGCCTGGCATGCGTATTCCTTCTTCTTGAGGGAGGTAAATGAATCAATATATGATGTAAACCACTATTCTAAATGTTTTTAGGGATAAGCCAGGGATGACACTCGAGACACACCAAGCCGGGACGTTGAAACACACCTTGTATAAGGTGATTTTTGAGTCTGACACCAATGCCGGCCGAACCTTTGATCGCATCCTGATTTATTTCATCTTGCTATCCCTTGTTGTTGTGATGTTAGATAGCGTACAAAGCATATCTGATCGGTACCACTCCATTCTCTCTTTCTTGGAGTGGAGCTTTACCCTTATTTTTACTGCTGAATATATTGCGCGCCTGTATTGTGCGCAGGATCGTAAAAAATATGCCCTGAGTTTTTTTGGGATCATCGATTTAATTGCAGTTTTACCAACTTACCTCGCCCTCTTCTTCCCTGAACTTCATGCCTTAATTGATGTTCGTGTTCTGCGCCTACTGCGCATCTTTCGGATCTTTAAGCTCACTGGTTTTTTATCGGAATACACCCATTTAGCGAATGCACTGGCAGCTAGTCGCCGCAAAATTTTGGTGTTTTTGTCGGTAGTCTTAATGGTGGTCATGGTAATGGGCACTCTCATGTATGTGGTTGAGGGTCCAGAGCATGGATTTACCAGCATCCCCATCAGCATTTACTGGGCCATTACCACCATGACCACGGTTGGCTTTGGTGACATTACCCCTAAAACTGATCTTGGTAAATTCATTGCCTCGACGATGATGCTCATGGGCTGGGGTACGCTTGCCGTCCCCACCGGAATTGTTACTTCAGAGATGACCATCCGTCGCCACAAATTAGATACAGGAAATATGACCTGCCCTAACTGCATGGCAAATGATTTAACAATTGGGGATAAGTACTGTAGTCGGTGTGGCAGTAATCTACCGTCTGAGCGCTCTAGCTAGGGATTGCTTACCCGGTATTGCGCAAGCCAGATGCAATGCCATTAATTGACAAATGGATACCTCGCTGAATCCGCGCGTCTGTTTGTCCTGCGCGATAGCGACGTACTAGTTCCACTTGAATATGGTGCAAGGGATCAATGTAAGGGAAACGATGACGAATTGAGCGAGCCAAGATCGGATTATTGGCTAAACGCTGCTTTTCTCCAGTAATGAGATTGAGTGCCTGGACAGTCTTATCCCACTCTGCACGCAAAGCACTAAAGATTCTCTTGCGCAAACGCGTATCTTCCACCAATTCACTATAGAGCCCGGTAAGATCAAGGTCAGCTTTTGATAAAGCCATATCCATATTCGATAAGAGCGTCCGAAAGAATGGCCACTGACGATACATTTTTTGCAATAGGGCTAGAGTAGCTTTTCGTTCTACTGGATTCGCTTGATGTAATAAAGAATCGATTGCGGAACCAAAGCCAAACCAACCCGGCAAGGTTAGGCGGCACTGCCCCCAACTAAAGCCCCAGGGAATTGCACGAAGATCCTCAATTCGTTGGCTGGCCTTACGCGATGCTGGTCGCGAACCAATATTTAATTCGGCGATCTCGCGAATGGGAGTTGCCTGAAAAAAGAACTCGGCAAAGCCATCGGTTTCATAGATTAAGGCTCTGTATGCATCCATGCTGGCTTGTGAGATTTGCGCGGCAGTCTTTAAAAATACCTTACTGGCTGGTTTGGTTGGCTGCAAGAGGGTGGCTTCTAAAGTCGCAGCAATCAGTGCCTCCAAGTTTTGTCGTCCAATTGCTGGGTTAGAGTATTTAGAGCCAATGACCTCACCTTGTTCCGTGAGGCGGATTTGACCCCGCACAGTCCCTGGTGGCTGAGCCAATATCGCCTCATAGCTCGGACCACCGCCACGACCAACAGTACCGCCTCGCCCATGAAATAAACGTAGTTGGATGTTATGGCTATTCGCTAAGCGCTCAAACAAATCAACTAAAGCAATCTCTGCACAATATAGTTCCCAGTTGCTGGTAAATATGCCGCCATCCTTATTACTGTCAGAGTAGCCCAACATGATGTCTTGCTCGGCACCAGAACGTTTCACTAAATTAGCAATTCCGGGCAATGCATAAAAATCACGCATGATGGGAGCTGCATTGCGCAGATCGCCAATCGTCTCAAATAAAGGTACCGTAATTAAATCAATACTCGATTTGGTGTTTAGGGTACCGTGCATCAAGCCCAGTTCTTTTTGCAGCAATATGACCTCTAAGAGATCGCTAACGGTCTCGGTATGACTGATGATGTAATGTCGAATAGCATCAGGACCAAAACGCTCACGCAGCTCTTTCGCTAGCTCCACTATTTTTAGCTCTGCTACTGTATGACTGGAGTAATTTGCTCCAACAACTTTTAGGGGCCGGGCCTCATTAAGAAGTCGTAGTAATAGGGCCTGCTTAGATTCTTCATCGAGAGCAGAGTAATCCTTCTCAATGTTTGCGACTGCTAGTAGCTCCTGAATAACCTCTTCGTGTTTATCGGAGCTTTGGCGCAAATCAACGGTCGCCAAATGGAAACCGAATACCTCCACGGATCGGATCAAAGGTCGCAGGCGCTGATTCACGAGCGCTTGTGCATGATGAGAACGCAAGGACTGCTCAATGATTTTTAAATCGGCCAAGAACTCTTGAGCGCTGTGATAGGGATTTTGGGGGAGAACAGCATGTCGCGCCGCATCGCCGCCAGTTAAAGTCTTCAGGCTCGCTGCCAAGCGAGAGTAGATGCCGGTTAGAGCGCGTCGATATGGTTCGTCCATGCGATGCTCATTCGTATCCGGCGAACGCTTAGCCAATTCCTGCATATTCTTTGGGAAATCAACCAACAGTGACGATAAAGAGAGTTCGGTACCTAGGTAGTGCACTTCAGTGAGATAGTGACGCAAGATCATATCGGCTTGACGCTTGAGGGCGTAATCCAAGGTCTCAGCGCTGACATTGGGATTGCCATCTCGATCGCCTCCAGTCCACTGCCCCATCTTTAAAAACGAGGCAACTGGCTGATTTCCTATACGATCCTCAAGCTCTGCATAGAGTTTCGGAATCTCCCGCAAAAAGGTGGCTTCGTAGTAACTCAATGCATTTTCAATTTCATCCACCACCTTGAGCTTGGTCACACGCAGCAAACGGGTCTGCCAAAGCTGAATCACCCGCGCTTTCATTTGCAACTCGTTATCCAGGAGCTCGCGTTCACATAAAACATCCTTCTTGAGATGTGCGGCGTTAGCGCGATCCTTAATTTGATCTCGATTCAAGAGCAACTGCGCAATACTGCGCTCGGCATCCAATATGCTCTTGCGCTGCACCTCGGTAGGGTGCGCCGTCAACACAGGAGATAAATGACTATGTGCAAGTGTTTTGGCAATGGCCTGATTACTGATACCGGCAGCACGAATACGATCCAAGGCAAGATCAATGCTGCCCTCCTGCTTCGTTGCCAGTCGTTCTTGGGCTGCATGGCGCCGTAACTGGTGACGATCCTCTGCCAAATTAGCCAGGTGACTAAAGTAAGTAAACGCCCGAATGACCTTAACCGATTCATCGGCGCTCAAGTCTTTTAAAAGCTTCTTCAGCGCTTTATTGGCCTGATCATCGCCATGACGATGAAAACGTACCGATAAGGTTCGGATCTGCTCAATTAGATTGAAGACCTCAACGCCCTCTTGTTCCCGAATGACATCGCCCAAGATCCGCCCCAGTAGGCGAATATCCTCTACCAAAGCAAAATCTGGGTCTTGCTTTTTAGATTTCGAGACCGGCTTACTGGCCAATGATTAGACCGCCATGAGGGCTTCGGCTGCGTTGAGCATCTGCACGGAGTAGCCCCACTCATTGTCATACCACGATAAGACCTTGACCAACTTACCATCGGCAGATACTCGGGTTTGTGAAGCATCATAGATGCTGGCGCGGGGATCATGATTAAAGTCAATCGAGACGAGCGGCAAGGTATTAAATCCAAGAATGCCTTTGAGTTCATTCTCACTAGCGCTCTTCAGAATGGCGTTGATCTCATCAACGGAAGTGGGACGCTTGGCCATAAACGTGAGATCCACCACAGAGACATTAATGGTGGGCACACGCATGGCAAAACCATCAAATCGACCCACCAACTCAGGCAGAACTAAGCCAACCGCTTTGGCAGCGCCCGTTTTCGTCGGGATCATGCTGCTCACTGCAGAGCGCGCTCTACGCTTATCTTTGTGATACACGTCGGTTAAGACTTGATCGTTTGTGAAGGCATGAATCGTCGTCATTAGACCGGATTCAATCCCAATTTTTTCTAAGAGAGGTTTCACTAGTGGGGCCAAGCAATTGGTAGTGCAACTAGCATTCGAGACCACTACATCCGTAGTCTTCAGCACCTTTTCGTTGACGCCATACACAATCGTGGCATCTACATCTTTCTCACCAGGAGCAGAGATCAAAACCTTCTTTGCTCCCTGCTGAATATGCACCATCGCCTTCTCTTTGGAGGTGAACTTTCCTGAGCACTCCAGCACAAGATCGACGCCCTCTTTGCCCCAAGGGGTCTCTAGGGGGTTGCGCGTGGAATACATCCGAATGCGATCACCATTCACCACCATATACTCACCATCGACTGTCACGGTTCCCGGAAAACGTCCGTGAGCAGAATCGTATTGCGTAAGATGGGCATTGATATCAATATCTCCCATGGCATTAATAGCCACAATTTTGATATCACGTTTCTTGTTTTGCATTGCCTCTTCATACAACGCCCGCAATACCATGCGTCCGATACGGCCATAGCCATTAATTGCAACTCGGATGGTCATCTCTTCTTCCTCTTAACTGGATCTAAATATCAAATACTTACTGAATTACTGCCTTAAGTTCACCTTTGGCATAACGCACTGCCATCTTCTCCAAAGGAATCACCTTAATTTTGCTCGCTTGACCAGCGCAACCAAAGGCTTTGAATCGCGCCTCACAAATACCCTTAGCAGCTGCCGTGGCTACCTTTAAGAATGCACGGGGATCAAACTCTTCAGGGTGTTGGGTAAAGAACTGGCGAATCGCACCGGTCATTGCCAAACGGATATCGGTATCAATATTAATTTTGCGCACACCATGTTTGATACCCTCAACGATTTCTTCGACAGGAACACCGTAGGTCTCTTTAATTGCACCGCCGTTGTGACGAATAATCTCGAGCCACTCCTGGGGAACGCTAGAGGAACCATGCATGACCAAATGCGTATTCGGAATGCGTTGATTAATAGCCTTAATGCGATCAATCGCCAAAATATCACCTGTTGGTGGCCGTGTGAACTTATACGCACCATGACTGGTGCCAATTGCAATCGCCAATGCATCGACCTGGGTCTTAGCAACGAAGTCAGCAGCCTCGTCGGGATCCGTTAATAGCTGTGAGTGGTCCAAAACTCCCTCAGCACCACTGCCATCCTCATCACCAGCTTGCCCAGTTTCTAGAGAACCTAGACAGCCCAACTCACCTTCAACCGATACGCCCACAGCATGCGCCATATCGACTACCCGACGTGTGACATCAACGTTATACGCAAAGTCAGCAGGTGTTTTTGCATCCTCTTTGAGAGAACCGTCCATCATCACGCTCGAGAATCCACTCCGAATCGATGCTTGGCAGACTGCTGGTGAGGCGCCGTGGTCTTGATGCATGCAGATTGGAATATGGGGATACTGCTCAACTGCTGCCAGAACTAGCATGCGCAGGAATGGCTCACCTGCATATTTGCGGGCACCTGCGGAGGCTTGCAAAATGACAGGGCTATCCAATTGATCCGCCGCTTGCATAATGGCATGGATCTGCTCCATATTGTTGACATTAAATGCTGGCAAGCCGTACTGATGCTCTGCAGCGTGATCCAATAACTGTCTTAATGAAATTAAAGCCATTCTTTTTTTCCTCTAAACCAAACTCTTGTTATACAAGTTCCACAATACGCTCGACCGTAACGCCCAAGGCTTTATATACAGCGGCAGCTGGGGCAGACTCACCAAAGCGATTAATGCCGACTACTGCGCCATCTAGACCAACATATTTCCACCACAGGTCACCCTGACCGGCTTCAATTGCAATACGTTTAACCCCAGGTGGCAATACCTTTGCATGCCAGTCTTGCCCTTGTTGATCAAATACCGAGGTACAGGGCATCGATACCACCCGCACCGACTTACCTTTAGCTCGAAGAATCTCTTGCGCCTGCATTGCTAAACCAACCTCAGAGCCAGTAGCAATCAAAACTGCATCAGGCTTGCCAGTGCAATCGGACAACACATAAGCGCCGCGCATTACATCGGCTTCAGTCGCATTCTTTGATAGTTGGGGTAAATTTTGTCTCGATAAAAATAAGGCGCTAGGGCCGTCTTTACGTTCAATTGCTGCAGTCCAAGCAATGGCTGTTTCCAAACCATCGCAGGGACGCCATAAATCCAATCCCGGAATCAAGCGCAAACTCGCTGCGTGTTCAATCGGTTGATGCGTCGGGCCATCCTCTCCGAGACCAATGGAGTCATGGGTTAAGACATAAATGACCCGTTGCTTCATGAGTGCACTCATCCGAATCGCATTACGAGCATAGTCGGAGAACACCGCAAATGTTCCCCCATAGGGAATCAATCCTTTATGCAAAGCAATACCATTCATGATGGCGCTCATCCCAAACTCGCGCACGCCATACGAAATGTAATTAGCAGCCTGATCTGTTTTATGGTGCCAGGTGATGCTGCTCTTCGCTGCAGTGAGGTTTGAACCAGTGAGATCAGCTGAACCGCCGAGCAACTCTGGCAAGGCAGGAACAAGAACATCTAGAACCTGTTGTGAGGATTTGCGGCTCGCGGTGGGAGCTTCAATTCCTTTCATGTTGGCAAATAATTGGGTCTTGGTGTTTGACCAAGTTGCTGGCAGTTCTTCTGCAGCACAACGCATTAGCTCTTTGGCTAGCTCCGGAAATGCAGCTTGATACTTTGCTAACTGATCATTCCATTCGGCCTGCTTCGCTTTACCGGTCTGCACAGCGTTCCATGACTGTTTGATTTCTTCTGGTACCTCAAAGGCAGCATGTTTCCAACCCAGAGCCTCACGAGTGGCTGCAGCCTCTTTCTCACCCAAGGGTGCACCATGCACATCATGCGTACCCGCCATATTGGGCGCGCCCCATCCAATCGTGGTTTTACAGATGATCAGGGTTGGTTTGGTACTTTCACGCTTAGCGGCGATTGTGGCGGCATTGACCGCCTGAGGGTCATGTCCGTCTATCGGGCCAATGACGTTCCAGCCATAGGCCTTAAAGCGGCTGGCCGTATCGTCTTTAAACCAACCGTCCACATGACCATCAATCGAGATGCCGTTGTCATCATAGAAACAAATTAATTTGTTGAGACCCCAAACGCCGGCAAGAGAACAAACCTCATGGCTGATTCCTTCCATCAAGCAACCATCCCCTAAGAAGGTATAGGTGTGATGATCGATGATGGTATGACCAGGGCGATTAAAGCGTTTAGCCAGGATCGATTCTGCAAGGGCCATACCGACTGCATTGGCCAGGCCTTGACCTAAGGGCCCTGTGGTTGTTTCTACGCCAGGGGTCATGCCCACTTCTGGATGGCCTGCAGTAATGCTATGCAATTGCCTAAAGTTCTTAATGTCATCAATCGATACTGCATAGCCAGTCAGGTGCAATAAGGCATAGATCAACATCGAGCCATGGCCATTAGAGAGCACAAAGCGATCACGATTGATCCAGTGCGGATCAGCCGGATTGTGATTTAAATGATGCCGCCAGAGGACCTCGGCAATATCAGCCATGCCCATCGGGGCTCCAGGATGACCAGACTTCGATTTCTCGACCGCATCGATGGCTAAGAAACGAATGGCATTTGCCAACTCTCTACTATTTATTTGTGATGTACTCATATCCATTATTGATTTGCACTATCGTGTTCGCGGTGATATTGCTCTACCCGCTCGACTTCATTGCGCGATCCTAAAACGACAGGAACGCGTTGATGAATACTCTCCGGCTGCAGATCCAAGATGCGCTGACGTCCAGTTGATCCGAGACCACCTGCCTGCTCAACCACAAAACTCATTGGATTGGCTTCATACATAAGACGAAGACGGCCGGGCTTGCTTAAATCTTTTGTGTCCTTGGGGTACATAAAAATACCACCTCGCATCAAAATGCGATGTACATCAGCCACCATGCTGGCAATCCAGCGCATATTAAAGTCGCGACCACGTACATCGGTCTTGCCCTTTTTACATTCACTGATGTAACGCGCTACGGGTGGTTCCCAAAAGCGCTCATTGCTTGCATTAATCGCGAACTCACTGGTATCGGCAGGGATTTGTATATTGGGATGGGTGAGAATGAACTCACCTGATCCTGCATCCAGGGTAAATCCTTGAGTGCCATTACCGATACTTAACACGAGCATGGTAGATGGGCCGTAGACTGCATAGCCAGCAGCAATTTGTTTTCTACCTGCTTGTAAGTAATCAGCAAGTACTGGACTGCGACCTTTTGGGGCATGAAGAATTGAAAAGATTGTGCCCACAGAAACATTGACATCAATATTGGATGAGCCATCCAAGGGATCAAACAAACTTAGGAACGGCCCGCCACTTTTATTAGCAATCGGCTCGTCATTTTCTTCGGAGGCAATACCGGCAACTAAATTACCTGAGCGAAAGGTCTCAATCAAGATCTCATCAGATAGCACATCCAGCTTCTTTTGAGTTTCGCCCTGAACATTTTGACTGGATAAATTACCCAAGACACCAGCTAATGCACCTTGCGAGGTTAATAAGGCAATTTCTTTAACGGCAGTGGCAATATCGTGGACTAGTTTGCCTAAATCCCGATGAATCGACTGATCTGCGTCCAGTTGCTGGCTTAAATAGTCAGAAAGTCTGGTTCTCCCTGCGTCCATAGGTGGGGGTCTTTAGGCTCATTAATCAAACCTCTATTTTCTCAGATATTGAGCCAGCACCCTGAGTTTTTAAGAATGGCCTACTTTGAGCCTGTTTTGGCTTTGTATTTGGCGATTGCCTCTTTTAAATCCCGATATTCCTCACACGAGAAAATGCAAACCTTATTCAGGCGTGCCAACATTTGCTCCGCTCCTGGAAGATCGTTTTTCATGAGCATGAGCTCGCCGTAATACTCCAAGGCACCCTTGTGTTTTGGATCAATCTTCAGGGCGGCTTGATAGTAGCGCTCAGCACTTACTAAATCCGGCGGTGACTTCTTGCGTTGGGCATAGCCCATTAAATTATTCCAGTCTGCTGAACTCGCTTGGTTTGCGGCCTGAAGAGTGCGAATAGCCCCCTCATAGTTTTTAGCCTTAATCTCTTTTTGTGCGTCCGCCTGCCAAGATGGGGCAGACTCTGACGGAGTGGTATCCGCAGCATGGGCCACAGAAAGACATGCAGATAAAAGAATTGCGATGAAATGATGTGTTTTGATCATGATCTGCTCCTTAGGCAGTAACTGTTACACCCATTATGTGCGGGATCGGCACTATTTGCTTGGGCCGCCAGAATGGGTAAGATAGGAGCCATGAAGAGTCCCAAAGACTATCTTTTTCTGATCCCTTACCTTCTTGCGGTTGGGTTGGGTTTGAAGTTTGGCTATGACTTTGGCATGCAGATTAGTGGGCCGATCATGGCCGTCATTACCGCCATCATTGGAGCAATATTCTGCTCCATTATTGTGGAATCGTTTTTAGGAAAGAAACGAAAAAGCGACCGCCAATAAGGGGGTCGCTACTGCAATCGTTTATTTGCGACGATTCATATTCCGAATGGTAACCATGGCGCCAATCGCCACAATCAAAATAGCAACCACGTAGCCTGCAGCCATATCACTCTCCTCTGTGTGTTGATAAATAGTACCTTAACTGGTTTGCAACTTACGCTGCGATAACTTTTCCTTCATTAAGGGCGCCATCGCCAGAATGGTCGCAAGTAATAAAACAATTTCGATCAGATACACAGCCACATAACCAGTGCTAGGGTCGGCTAGGCCTTCTCCCAGCATATTGCGCATGGCAAAGTAATTCACGATATCGCGAATGACGCCACCCAGTGCAACTGCAATTCCAGCTCCTGTAGCCTGAACTGCGCCCCACGCTCCCAAGGCCAAACCTCTTTGTTCGGGGGGAGCCAAGTTCATCGTCGCCGTTAGGGTGCCGTGCCCAAAAAGGCCGCCACCAAAGCCAATTAAGAACACGCCCAAACTGAATAAATACGCAGAGGCCATTGGTGCCGCAATGATCACCGCAATGAAAGCGGGTAAGCCAACATAGGCGCCGATACTTGCCATCCGGAATGGGTCAGCCCCTTTGCTCAAGATGCGCGACGCTAAGCCAAAACCAATTAAACCGCCAATCGCTAATATTGCAGTCAGTATGGTTGTTGAGCTAACACTGAGTTTTAGTATTTCTCCGCCATAGGGCTCGAGCAGGACATCCTCCATTGTAAAAGCCATCGTGCCCAAGCCAACTGCCAACAGGCGACGAATCGCATGATCACCCTGGCAAAATAAATTCCAGGATTGTTTAAAAGTCGGTTGATCAGGATTTTTAAAGCGACGGTTTCGGTCACGCGCTTCTTGTTTCCACAAAGCAATCACATTCAGGATCATGGTGGTAATTGCACACCCCTGTATCACCTGAATCAATCGCCCCGGGCTATATTCTTCAAGAACCACGCCAAAGATAAGGGCGCTCACAATCATTCCGAGCAAAAGCATGACGTACATGAGTCCAACCACTTTGGGTTGGGATTCTTGCGGAGCTAAATCAGTGGCAAGCGCAAGACCTACTGTCTGGGTAATGTGAACTCCAGCACCAACCAGTAAGAAGGCTAGGGCTGCAGATGCTTGTCCGATCCAGGCTGGTGCATCAGCTGATTGGCCACCGCCGGAGAGAACCAGTAGGGCAAATGGCATAACCGCCAAACCGCCAAACTGAACTAGGGTTCCCATCCACATATAAGGCACCCTTCTCCAGCCCAGTTCTGATCGATGGGTGTCAGAGCGAAAGCCAATCAAGGCCCGAAATGGCGCAAACACCAAGGGCAATGCAACCATTACTGCCACGAGGGATGCCGGTACGCCGAGCTCAACAATCATGACGCGGTTTAGGGTGCCAATTAATAAGACCAGAGCCATGCCAACCGAGACCTGGAACAGCGAGAGTCGCAATAAACGAGAGAGGGGTAAATCTGGGGTGGCGGCATCGGCAAAGGGCAAAAACTTGGGTCCCAAGTTTGTCCAAAATTGCACGAGTTTATGACTAGGGCGTTTCATGATTGAATCTCACCACCAGGATAAGAGCTTGTCAAGACTCGACCTCTAAATGTAAAAAGTCCGAGGCCCGCCGACCTCGGACTAGTGAAAAATTAAAGTACTTTACTTCTTCACTGCAGGTGCTGCTGGTGCTGCTGAAGCCGATGCCGAAGCTGTTGCTGCTTTATCAGCGTTGCCATTCAAAAATGCTTTCACCCACGTTGTATTGTTGAGGATCATTGTATGAACAGCGAATGAGCCAACGGCGCAAGCACCCAAAAATAATGGGATACCTACTGAAGGCTTTACTACACACCACATTTTTCCGTAAATCATTTTTTTATCTCCTTATTTCAGCCAAGGCGAATAAATGTACGCAAGCAAATGGGCAAGAGCTGCGATCATGCCAAAAAATTGCGTGCCCTGGATCAGATTACGGTGCAACTCTTCAGATTCGGCCTCAGTTAAACCTGTGGGCCATACCTTATTTGGGTCTGACATAGTTTTCTCCCTTTGAAAGACACCCTACTCCTCGTGCTCAACCCGCACGCGGGTTTTGTGACACCCTCTGCCACAAAATCGTAATAACCTACTTTTACTAAGTGTAATTCTAAGTTTACATAGATCTTTGTCAATAAAAATATACAAATAAGGGCGTAATTTCCACTTTACAAGCAGTAGATAAATAAATTAACTATTTAAATCAATAACTTAGTGGAAATGAAAAAAGCCCCGATTTGGGGCTTTTGGGGGCTATATTAAGGCGTCTTTTATATGTATTCGGCAACTTCCACCAAATTACCGTCTGGATCCCGAAAATAAACCGAGCGTATTGGTCCCATCGCTCCACGGCGCTGAACGGGTCCTGTATCGATTGGAACGCCCACAGAATGGAGATGGGCAATGAACTGATCCAAGGGGACCTTTGCAATGAGACAGAAATCTCCTGCACCGATTGTTGGAACACGAGCCTTAGTTGGAGTTTCAGTTGCCTTATCTTGGAGATTAATTTTGTATTGACCAAACAAGAGCGCATATCGAGGTTGACCCTCTGGGCCTTTAAAAAACTCACGTTCAAAGCCTAAGGCTTTTTCATAGAACTGAGTGGTCTTCTCAATATCCGTAACTGTCAGAACTAAGTGATCAACGCGGTCAATAAATGCTGTCATAAATTTATTTTAATTGTGAGAGGTAATGTGCAATAGCTTTTAAATCATCATCACTCATGCCATATAGTGACGCCGCCATGATTGTATCTCTACCCACAGCCTGATTAGAACGAAACTGCCTCATGCTGTACAAAAGATAATCTTCTCGTTGCCCTGCAATTCGGGGCATTTGATCTCTACCCACATAATTCGGTAAATGACAGGTTCCACACAAAGCTTCTTTAGAAATAATCTGTCCTTTATCGAACAATGCAGGATTGCGGGGGCCTGCCTGAGAAATGGAGGGGCTGCTTGCGTAGAATTTGGCAATAGCCACAATTGCTGCATCACTGAGACCATCCATCTGGCCTTTCATGGCAGGTATGTCACGAATACCCTCTCGAATCATCACCATTTGGTTTTCTAAAAAGGTCTTGGGTTGCCCTGCTAAAGACGGAGTCCCTACAATTTTTGAATTTCCATCAGAACCGTGACAAGCCCCGCAAACTTGTAACTTGGTACTAATATCTTGAGCAAACGAAAGCGACGTCGCAATAGAGCAAATTAGTCCTAAGGCAAACGTCGCTACTCGTAAATACTGCACATCAATATTGCGAATTACTTCGCTGCTACTTGTTGCTTGCTATAAGTGACTCGATAAATCGCACCTAACTGCTCATCCGATACCAACATTGAACCGTCTGGCATTTGCAAGAGATAGGCAGGACGACCCCAAAAGGATTGATCTGCGGGGTTCATAAAGCCAGTAATGAATGGGGTGATCTTAGGATTTTTACCGTCTGGACCGGCCTTAACCATCACGACATCATAGCCAGTTTTTTGATTGCGATTCCATGAACCCTTGCGAGCAATTAAAGCTGCATTTTTGTATTCGGCAGGGAACATGTTGCCGGTATAAAACTTAATTCCCATCACTGCAGTGTGTGGACCCATGAGAGCAACGGGCTGCTCAACACCAGCACATGGATTTGTTTTCTTCACAACATCATCGGGCATATTGCCTTCATGGCAATAAGGGAAGCCGTAATTTAAACCCGTTTTCTGCATACGATGGAGTGTGTCATTAGGTTTATCGTCACCCATCCAGTCACGAGCATGATTGGTAAACCAAAGTTGTTTGGTAGTGGGATGCCAATCAAAGCCAACGGTATTACGCACTCCAGTAGCTAATACCTCCATTCCCGATCCATCAGGGTTATAGCGACGAATTTGTGCATATTCAGGGGTCGGCAACTCACAAATATTGCAAGGTGCTCCGAATGGAACATACAATTTCCCATCAGGTCCAAAGGCAATGTACTTCCAGTTGTGGTGTTGCTCAGGAGGCAAATTAAATCTAGCAGTTAGATCGACCGGCGCAACAGTTGGGTTCTTCTCAATTCCATCGTAGCGCAAGACCTTATTGATGGACATCACGTACAAAGAACCGTTCTTAAATGCAACGCCGGCGGGTTGTACTAATTTATCTACAACCACACGACTCGTCCGCTCTTTGCCGTTATCACTTAACTCGTAGACACGCCCAATGGCTCGCGTACCAATGTAAATCTTGCCGTTATCACCGCGGGCCATAGCTCGGGCACCAGGCATGCCGGTTGCCCAAACCTCAATCTTGAAACCTGGGGGTAATTTCAGCTTATCAATTGGGATTTCGCTTGCCGGGGTAACGGTCATCTTGCCTGGCAAGGGAGCCAGCTTTGAATTCGCCATATCAGGGCCCATGCCCTGTTTCCATGCAGGTGCAGGTGCTGGAGCAGCAGCAACTGGAGCGGGCGCAGGTGCCTCGGCCTTAGGCGCAGGAGCTGTTGCACAGCCTTGCAAAATCATCAAAGACGAGGCTAGTGTCGACAAGGTTGTTACTGAAATAAGTCGCTGGCTCATGGTCATTTCCCTTCTATTAATTATTTAGTTCTATTAGAGAGTTAGAACATTTAATTTAATCCCTTTTGATAGTAATGGATATAGTTATAACCTAGGGTTTTGCCTTAGCTAAGCCCATCAATTAGCTCTTGGGCTTATCAACTCTATTTGAACTGATAGCTCGCTTTAGCCCCAATCATCCAGTTTCGAGTGGGGGCTGCTTCATAAAATTGACTATTGGCCTGATTAACGATGACAGACCCGACATATGAGCGGTCCAGTATGTTATTAATCCTAAAAAATTGGGAGAATGACCATCCGCCAGTAATCTCCTGACGCAATACACCTCTTACATTCATGACAGCATAGCCAGTCGCCATGCTTGGGCTATTAATATCATTGACTGCCATTGAGCCGTTTACCCTTGCCTCTAAAGCAGCCTCCATGGACTTATTAGGTTTCACCCAAAGTAATTCAGAAAAGAGACCTTGATTGGGTACGCCAGGAATACGATTGCCACTGAGCACTACATTGGTAGTTCTTGGAACACCGGTGGCCTGATATGTATATGAATACGCCTCTTTAACTGTCGCACTTAACCAGGTGTAAGCAAGATTCATTTCTAATTGATAGGGCAATTTGAATTGTGCCCCAAGCTCCATCCCCTGACGATTTGTTTTAGGGGCATTCGTAAATGCAGTTCTTCCGAAGCTAGAGGCTCCAACCACTATATCGTTCGTTGTATTGGCATTAAAGATCGCTACATTCACTTGGGCAGACTTTGAAACTTTAGATTTGAAACCAAATTCAACTTGCTTCGTAGTGGCAGCCGATAAACCAAAATTTGAGCCGTCGAAATTTGAGTTGTAGGTCACTTGATTCAGTGTTGGCGTATCAAAGCTAGATCCATAAGAGACATACACATTTGATAGCTCAGTTAAATAGTACTGTAATGACACCATATTAGTAAGTGCCTGGTAGACATGAGAGCCACTACTTGTGTTGTTTAATGCCGGACTATTACTGATTGAGCTCAAAGTTGTTTGTGAATTTCTGCCGCCGACATTTAGCGATAAGCGCTCAAGCAGGCGCCAATCCAGATGCACATATTGATCAAAATTTTTAGCACTCATACGGTAATTTTGACCAAGGGAGCCCTGAACGCCACCATTATTTTGATAGGTCTGGCGATGATCATCATTTTCATTCATATCGATACCACCAACTACCGTAAATGGCATCTCTAGCATTTGGCTTTTATGGATCCACTTACTATCCATGCCATAAAAATTTCGCTTCAAATCAATGACCCCATTACTAGTGGCGGCAAGAAATTGGGTTACGTGACGCTGCCCGTAATACGGAGTAAAAATCAATTGATTAGCCTGATCTAGGCGCATTTCAATCGTAGCTCCAGTTTGGGTTTGTAATACTGACTTGCGGGTATTTTGACTAATTGCATTGTTACCAGCTTGTTTTGGATTGGCGGCCAATTGTGTTGACGTTAACCCAAGCGGATCTTGGGCAGTTAAGTTGACATTGTTTGCAATGAAGGTAATTGTTGTGTCGCCGCCTACCTTGAATTTCAGCTTTGAGTTGGCATTAAATCGGTCTGCAGCGCTATGAACTCGATAGCCATTAGTATGAAAATCACCAATATCGAGTAGGTAATTTGTATTCTTATACAAGCCGCTCGCTTTTAAGCCAACCTTCCGCTGAGAATAGGAACCGACCTCAAAATAAGGCTGAATTTGCTGATTGGGGCCACCATCCTCTGTAAAAACACTGATCACGCCACCTGATGAGTTTCCATAAAGAACAGAGAACGGGCCGCGCATGACCTCAATACGCTCGGTAGATGGCAAGTCAATATGGGAGATTTGGCCTTGCCCATCTGCAACAGTACCAGGAATATTATCAACATAGATTTTGATACCACGCGTTCCAAAGGTAGAGTTTGCGCCAAACCCCCGTGAGGAAATTTGTAAATCTTGGGCATAGTTTTGACGATTTAAGGCAAAAATGCCCGGTACCCGATTTAATGGCTCTGAAAGATTATCTTCAGCCTGTCCGTTATGGATTTGGCTGCTAGTTACCACATTCACTGAGGCTGCAGTATCTAAGATTTTTTGTTCATAACCACTGACTGAGATCACCACTTCATCAAGGGGAGGCGCCTCGTATTGAGGATCCTTTGCATACGACCCTTGTGACAACAAACAGCTAACTAATAGAGTCAGAGGATTTTTTGCGAAATACCAATCAGGGCGATTACGTCGAAACATATAAAACAAATAATTAAGGGGGATAGATCATAAAAAATCGCCAACACCACAAGTATAGGGATTAAATCAGGAAGATGCTTTTACGACTGATTAATTGCCTGCGCACAGACGTATGCAGACGACCATGCCCATTGAAAATTATGACCTCCAAGATGTCCTGTGACATCAACGCACTCACCAATAAAGAATAGATTTGGGTGTTGCTTGGACATCATGGTTTTTCCATCGAGGGCATTTGTATCAACCCCGCCTAACATGACCTCTGCTTTCTTCCAGCCCAAAGTTCCAGCAGGCTTTACCTCAGAATGCTTGAGGTAATTCATCAGGCACTCACGATCCTTTTTTGATATCTCAGCCCAATGACGTTTGCCCATATCAAATTGTTCGGCAATGAGCTTAGCGAAACGTTGGGGTAAAAGATCGGCCAATAAAGAATCCGCTGATCGTGTATTGGTATCTGGTCCTAAAAACACAGCTTCATCATCCCGTTTTCCAAGCCAATTGATTTTAAGAGTTTCGCCTTCTGTCCAATAACTGCTCGCCTGCAATACCGCGGGGCCAGATAATCCTTTATGCGTCAATAACAAATCTTCATCAAACTGACAGGCACCATAACGCTTCCCCCTTTGACCTGAGGCTATGGTCACAGGAATACTGATGCCCGATAAGTCACTCATCGGCAAAAACTCGCCCGAGGTGAACGATAGAGGCACTAATGCGGGTCGAACCGCAGTAACCGGAATATCAAATTGCTTGGCTAAATTAAGAGCGTAGTCACTCGCACCAATGGCAGGAACGGGCAAGCCACCCGTGGCAATAACTAATTTCTGTGTCTTGTGACTGCCTTGGTTTGTCTCTAGCTCCCATAGACCATTACTACTGATGATCTGTGAAATAGTTACCGGGTTCTGAATCCGAACACCGCCCTGCTGACACTCAGAGAGCAGCATTTGAATAATGTCCTTAGCAGATTCATCGCAAAAGAGTTGACCTTGATGCTTCTCATGGAATGGAATGCGATATTGTTTAACTAAATTAATAAAGTCTTTTGATGAGTAGCGTGCTAGTGGGCTTTTAACAAAATGGGGGTTCAGAGAAAGAAAGTGATGTGCGGCACTATGCAGATTAGTGAAATTGCAGCGTCCCCCACCGCTAATCCGAATCTTTTCACCTAAAACGCTAGCATGATCAAGAACTAAGACTTTTTTGCCAAGCTGGCCCGCGATACCAGCGCAAAACAAGCCCGCCGCACCAGCACCAACAATAATGGCATCCCAAATCACGCCTGATTATCACTTCCCAAGGCTAAATGATCTCCACGATTGAGAGCATTACGGACGTAATCAATACTCGTGCGCAGTGTATAAAAATCGCTCGCTGCTCGTTTTGGAATTTTCAGAGCCAAGGCCTTGCGCTCCATTTCAGCTAACCGTTCCATGTACTCTGGTAATTTCTGTGGATCATACGAGGCGAGTAACTCATTCTCAAAAAACTTGAGCTCACCATAAATTCGATTCAGTTTTGACTGAATGCGACGTAAGCGATAGCTGGGTAATGAAACTAGAATTGGATATGCAACTGCAAAAAAGGGTACCAAGGTAAAGAACATCCGGTGGATGAACTCTGCAATCCAGAAAGGTAAATAATCCATCAGAATAGGCAGGCCGCGTTGATGGAACTGCTGAGCAATCGGGCTTTCTGGGAACTCCGAATTCTTAAACGAAGGGAATTCACCATGGCTTGCAAAGAACGATTCTTTGCCGTTGATTTCTTGTGCAGCTCTCAGGAATAAAAACTGAATCGCTGGGTGCATACGGTCATCAATCAACAGATTCGTGACCGTTGAAATCATCCTGGTGTCCTGGGGAGGAAAATTACGTGCCAAGTTAAATGCACCCATGGGAACAATTAGTTCCTCTAAGTAATGGATGTTCTTGGTATAGGCCGCCGCACGTACAAAGTTAAATAACTTTACATCTGAATCATTGAGTAAGGCCTGTACATTTTTAGAGCGCAGACCATCAACCATGATCACAACATCAACCTCGCCCTTTTTGAGAGCTGCGACCGCTTCATCATTATGCAAAGACAGTAAAAAGGGGTGATTTTCAAGTTGATTAGCACGCAATATTTTCATGGCCTGAACATGAGTACCGCTTCCATCAGGGCCAACCGCAATACGTACTTTAGATGACTTAGTTTTATCAAAGCGGCCATCTTTAAAGAACTCGCCTTTGTAGAAAAACCAAATTGGCTCAAAGTCAACGCTGCCAAGAGACTCTACTCCAGGAACTGTTTTACTGTGTAAGGATCCACCCTGAACAAAAGCAGCTTGGATGGGATCTTTTCTGTCTGATAAGCGTTGAATGTTTTCTTGGGAGCCGCTTGTGGGCACCAACTCAATCGTAACGCCGTGCCCTGCGAAGAACTCGACATACTTGGATGCTAACTGCTCATAGGATCCGCCAGCAGACCCTGAGGCCATCATGACTCTTTTGGGTGGTGGTGGATTCCAATAGCCAATTAAGATAATTAATAGGACAAAAAGAAAAGCTAAAAGAGGCCAAGTTTCCTTTACAAAGTTAACCGCATCCCGTAATTGATCCTGGGCAGTCTCAACCAGTGCAACCGCTGTATCTCGCACATCTTCTTTAAAACTGCCCATCTATTAACTCACTCTTTTTTCTTTGCAGTATTCATACCCAACAATGGATATGCTGGACAAAATCGAAAGGTACCTGTCGCGATCGGCACAATCCCAATCCAACCCCAGGGCCCAATCGCTCCCGTAAGGGCCAAAACGACTAATAACACTCCAACAGCAATCCTCAGGAACCGATCGGTACCACCAACATTACATTGCATCATAACCTCCCCGGATTAAAAATTCCTTATTTACAGTAGTTCTGATAAAGCAGATTCATGACCGACATCGCAATTGGACTAGCGCTGGAGTAATAAATTTGCTTTCCCTCCCGACGTGTTTTTACTAACTTTTTCTTACGCAGAACCGTTAACTGCTGTGATAAGGTCGGTTGATGAATTGCCAATGCGAACTCGAGCTCACCAACACATTTCTCCCCTTGATGGATTTCACATAAAAGCATCATGCGATCACGATTACCCAAAACCTTCATCAAATCGACCGCCTTATCAGCAGAGCTCTGCATTTTCTTTAGGTTCATTACTGTTGCCATCAATACTTACTCAAAGAACATTAAATGGGATTTTGAGATAGGCTTTGCCATTTTTCTCGGGTGGGGGTGGATGCCCTGCACGAATATTGACCTGAATCGAAGGCAATATCAAAACTGGCATTTCTAATGTCCGATCCCGTTGATTACGCATTTCTACAAACTGCGCTTCACTCACCCCCTCGTGGATATGGATATTCTTTTTCTTTTCCTCTCCAATTGTGGTCTCATAAGCAATTGGGCGATTGCCAGGGGGATAGTCATGGCACATAAACAAACGGGTGCTATCCGGATAAGACAAAATCTTTTGTACTGATCGATAGAGAGTAATGGCATTGCCTCCTGGAAAATCGCATCGCGCTGTACCCACATCGGGCATAAATAGGGTATCACCAACAAAAATTGCGTCACCGATGACATAAGCCATACATGCTGGAGTATGGCCTGGCACAAATAATGGATGAATGGAGAGATTGCCAAACTTTAAATCCCTACCCTCCTCTATCAGATAATCAAATTGGGTACCATCAATTGGAAAATCAGGCTCCAGATTAAAAATCCCTTTAAAGACCTTTTGCACATCTTGAATATGCGCACCAATTGCAATCTTGCCACCCAAATGTTTTTGTATATAAGGGGCTGCGGTTAAATGATCGGCATGGGCGTGGGTTTCTAAGATCCATGTGAGCTGTAAGCCTTGATCGCGGATGAACGCAATGACTTCATCGGCTGATTTTGTTGACGTTCTGCCCGATTTTGGATCATAGTTCAAGACAGAATCAATCACTACGCATGGACTATTGGGTTTTTCATAGACCACATACGTGAAGGTCCATGTTCCTTGATCAAAAAAAGCTTTGATGATTGGATTCATCAAGAACTCCTCCAGTAGCTCATATAATATATTTAATTATATATTATATATTATGATACTAATTTATAAAGAAAAGAGCCGCCAATGGCAGCCCCCTCTATTAAGGATTGGGAATTCATTTCACCAGCAGGACGGCTTGCTTGGCAGTAGAAACTACGCGCTGAGCCACGGACCCAATGAGAAGGTCCAGAACCCCACTACGTCCTTTAGCACCCATCACAATCAAGTCAAACTTTTCTTTATTGGCAGTTGCTAAAATTTCTTTAGAAACATGTCCCCGTCGAATGATCATGCTGTGCTTTACCCCGGCTGTATCAAGTACTTTTTGGGCAGCTTTGAGCTCTTTTTCGCTGATCTCACGTAAATAATCATCAACCACGCTTTTGCTCACAAATTGCTTGACATGGCTAAGGCCAAAGTCATCATGAACACTTATAAGGGTTACAGAACATTTGGTGCGCATATTGCTGACCATCTGAGCAACATATTTAGCCGCATTTAAAGATGACTTTGAACCGTCAATTGGTAGTAATATTTTCATATGGATCCCTTTGCATAATTAGTTTGTTTGCTCAGTGTATCTATTCCAATTGGCATTCTTTTGATCTATATCAAATTCTTCCACCCTAAAACCAAAATCCATTCATGCATATACAGTTTTTAGGCGCAAGCCAAGAGGTAACCGGCTCTAAATACCTGATTCGAGGTAAGGCGGCTGGGCTGGATCATTGCTTTTTAATTGACTATGGAATGTTTCAAGGCGGACGTGAGGCTGATACCAAAAACCTAGCGCCGCTCCCAATCGAACCCAGCAAACTTGATTTTGTGATTCTCACACATGCGCATATTGATCACAGTGGACTCCTCCCCCGCCTATGTGCCCAAGGATTTAAGGGCAATATCTACTGCACGCCCACCACTGCGGCCCTTCTCAAAATTATGTTGCTCGACAGTGCCCATCTGCAAGAGGCTGATTTCGAACGAGCAAAACGTAAACAACTACAAGGTCGTTGGAAAGGTGATCTGCCTACACCCCTTTACACCACCCTAGAGGCGATCGACTGCTTGGCCCAGCTGGAGAAAATTCCATTTCATCATCGCTTTAGTCCCGCACACGGAATTTATATTGAATTCTTTGATGCAGGTCATATTTTGGGTTCTGTAATTACTGCGGTAGACATTGAGCAAGAAAAGGGTCAATTTCATCGAACTGTTATTTCAGGAGACCTGGGCATGTTTGATCGCCCCTTAGTCAATAATCCAGAATTCATTGAACAAGCAGATACCTTAGTTATTGAGTCGACCTATGGCGATCGACTGCATCGCCAATTAAGTGAAACGGAGGATGAGCTGGTTGAGGTTATTCATAAAACCTTACAACATAATGGCAACGTCATCATTCCAGCATTTGCTGTAGGTAGAACGCAAGAGATTATTTTTCTTTTAATGGATTTGATTCGACGCAAACGACTCCCCCATTTAAATATTTGGGTTGATTCGCCCATGGCGACATCTGTAACTCATCTTACAGAAGAGCATCTCTCTGAGCTGGATGATTCAGCTAGCAAAGTACATGCATGGTATCTAAAGAATCCTAATAAACTGGATTTGCGCTTCGTAGCCGATGTTGAAGAATCTAAAGCACTTAATCGCATCAAAGGAGGAGCCATCGTAATTTCAGCCAGCGGTATGTGTGAGGCGGGTCGTATTGTCCATCACCTTAAATGGAACCTACCTCATCGTCATAATGCAATTGTTATTACTGGCTTTCAGGCAATGGGCACACTCGGCAGACGCCTAGTTGATCAGGCCAAACTGGTGCATTTGTTTGGAAAAGAAGTTCCGGTAAAGGCATCCATCCACACCATTGGTGGCTTATCTGCTCATGCCGATCAGGCGGGTCTGATTCGTTGGCTTAAAGGTTTTAAGACAGCACCTAAGCATATTTACATTACTCATGGAGAAACAAATGCAGCGAATCTATTCTTAAAGGCCATTCAATCTGAGTTGGGATGGGAACATGTCAGCATCCCTAATATGAATACAACATTTCCACTCTAAATGCGTAGCCTAAACGCACTATCTCTTTTATCCCGTCTAGAGCGTAAGCCTCAAGAACACAAAGGCGATGCTGGCAAAGTACTTCTTATTGGCGGCGCACCCGGCATGGCTGGTGCCATTCTTTTGTCTGCATACGGCTCCTTATATAGTGGCGCAGGTTGGACCATTGTTGGAATGCTTGATCCCCGGTCAGCTCATGCTCTCACCCAGCAACCTGAGCTAATGATTCAAGATATTAGCCAACAAGTAGATCTCAAAGGATGGATTAGTTCTATCAAGCCAGATTGCATTGCTATCGGTCCCGGCTTAGGTCAAGATGAAAAAGCGCTTGAGTTACTCATTGCAGCCATTGAGT
>JAIXPN010000049.1 GCA_027486235.1 Burkholderiaceae bacterium | reverse complement strand
CGCCCAAGTTTTATTGACCAATGCAGATTTAGCGAATGCTGAGCGTAATGCCAACGCAAAAGCGACACTTCAAACTTTATTAAGCTTAGGTGTTGTGCCCATCATCAATGAAAACGACACAGTAGTCACCGATGAAATTAAGTTTGGGGACAACGACAGCTTAGCTGCTCTCGTTACGAATTTAATTGCTGCTGATGCCCTTGTTATTCTGACCGATCAAGGTGGGCTCTACAGTGCCGATCCTAGAAAAGATCGTTCTGCGACTTTAATTAGCCATGCTCATGCTGGCGATCCTAAGTTGGAGGAGATGGCTGGCGGAGCTGGAAGTAGTTTAGGCAAAGGCGGCATGTTAACCAAGGTACTTGCTGCGAAAACTGCAGTACAAACTGGTGCGAGTACCGTCATCGCCTCGGGTAAAGAACCAAATGTATTAGTTCGGCTTTATCAGGGAGAATCGATTGGTACTTTGCTAAGCAAATAACTATTGGGGTATGGCAATTAAGCCGGTAAAGTTATTCGGGTCTAATGATTGCAGTACTTTGGGAAAACTTTTCTCTTGAGTGGCTAGATTACAAAATGCCCCCTGGGCAAGTGCCGCTTGATAGCGATTGGGGGTATTGTCTTGGATTGCCAGCCATTGACCTAATGGGTTACTACGCCATTGTTGATTTGTCTCCAATGTGCCGTAAAGGCGCCACTGAAAAGTATCACAACGAATTCCTTCAAAGTAAGCATTTTGTCCACCGCTTGGATTGGTGATGACGACAATGTAACGCGTGACGCCATCATTGCCAATCTTGATAGATTCGGTATCAACCGCGAATTTGAAAACAGTCGTTTGCGAAACAGAAAATGGCACTAGATATTTTTTATTGGGTGGGTTAAGGGGCATTGGCGTAGAACCCTCTTTAAAAACAGTGGGGGCAAAGGGGTCAGTGCCGTCAACCAGAGGATCAGAAAAGCAAGCACTTAAAGTAAGTGCTAAGGCCAGAATAGATATAGTGCGCTTCATGATGTATGTGATGACTCGAATGGTGTACCCCATACTAATTGATGAACCTTGGCATGTGTTGTGATAAAGCGCGCAAGCTCCGATAGGGCTAATTGATAAACCTCACGTTTGAAATCAATGACAGTTTCAAGCTCAATCCAATAGGGTTGCCAGCGCCATGCATCAAATTCTGGATGGTCGGTTGCCTTGAGTTGAATATCATTATCTTGGCCTAACATTCGCAAGAGGTACCAAATTTGCTTCTGGCCTTTGTAAGCCACTCGTTGCTGGCGATGCGCTACCTGGCGGCGTAAGAATTCTTCAGGAACGTCATAGCGAATCCAATCGCGAGTTCGTCCAAGAATTTCAACATGCTGTGGAAATAAACCAACCTCTTCATGAAGTTCGCGATACATCGCCTGCTCAGGACTTTCTCCATGCTGTATTCCACCTTGCGGAAATTGCCAGGAGTGCTGTCCTATGCGCTTACCCCAAAACACTTCATTGCGTGCATTGAGGAGGACAATGCCGACATTAGGTCTATAGCCTTCACGGTCGAGCATAATCGTACCTTTAGTCCCCTAATCTTTAATCCTTTAGAATCAATGATTTGATTATAGCCACTCATGAAAGCCTCACAAACCTTTCTTGCAACCCTTAAAGAAGCCCCGGCAGACGCTGAGGTCGTATCGCATCAGCTAATGGTGCGTGCGGGTCTCATTCGCAAACTAAGTGCTGGTATTTATAACTATCTCCCCCTGGGCCTTAAGGTAATTCGTAAGGTTGAAAATATTATTCGTGAAGAAATGAATCGAGCTGGCGCGATTGAATTGCTGATGCCAATCGTTCAGCCAGCAGAGTTATGGCAAGAAACAGGGCGTTGGGAAAAAATGGGCCCAGAGCTTCTTCGAATTAAAGATCGCCATGAGCGTGATTTCTTGATTCAGCCAACCTCAGAAGAGGTCATTACTGACCTAGCCCGGACTGAGATTAAGAGCTATAAGCAGTTGCCCGTTAACTTTTATCAAATTCAAACAAAGTTTCGGGATGAGCGTCGCCCCCGTTTTGGGATTATGCGTGGGCGCGAGTTCAGCATGAAAGACGCTTATTCCTTTGACCGTGATGTGGATGGTTTAAAACGCTCCTATGCTCTGATGTTTGATGCTTATGTGCGGATTTTTAAACGTATGGGTCTTCGTTTTCGGGCAGTAGCGGCTGATAACGGGGCGATTGGCGGCTCTGGCAGCCAGGAATTTCATGTGATTGCCGATACGGGCGAGGATGCCATTGTGTATTGCCCGAATTCTGACTATGCAGCCAATCTTGAGGCTGCGGAGTCTATTGCCTTAATCACAAAACGCGCGGCACCGAAAGAGACAATGCAGAAGGTTTCGACCCCTGAGCAAAAGCGGTGTGAAGATGTTGCGAAGTTTTTAAAGATCCCGATAACGCAAACCATTAAATCCTTGGTGTTGGCAGTCGATCAAGAATCTGGTCCAGCTAAGTTATTCATGCTCCTGCTCCGTGGTGACCATGAACTCAATGAAATTAAAGTAAACAAAGTTCCTGGCCTAGCCGCATTTCGGTTTGCCAGCGATGAAGAGATAAAAACAGCCTGCCATTCTCCAGTTGGTTATCTAGGCCCTGTTGGCTTAAGCGCAGTGATTCAAGTAGTAGCTGATCGGACAGTGGCGAACATGAGCGATTTTGTGTGTGGGGCAAATGAAGCCGGCTATCACTTGACCGGGGTGAACTGGGGACGTGATTTGGCCGAACCAATTGTTGCCGATATTCGTAATGCAGTCGCGGGCGATCCCTCTCCAGACGGCAAAGGCGCAGTGGAAATTTGTCGTGGAATTGAAGTGGGTCATGTATTTCAATTAGGCACGCGATATTCTGAGGCAATGAAGTGCACCTACCTTGATGAAAATGGTAAATCACAAGCGATGGTAATGGGTTGTTACGGCATCGGTGTTACTCGTCTATTAGGCGCCGCTATCGAACAAGGGCATGATGAAAAAGGCATATTGTGGCCAATCTCGATGGCGCCTTTTGAGTTGGTCATCTGCCCAGTTGGTTATGACAAGTCAGAATTAGTTCGACAAGCTGCCGATGATCTGTATCGGCAATTACAAACCGCGGGCATTGATGTAGTTTTAGACGATCGCGGTGAGCGTCCCGGTGCGATGTTTGCCGATTGGGAGTTGATCGGCATTCCCTACCGGATTGTGATTGGTGAGCGTAGTTTGAAAGAGGGCAATGTAGAGCTTCAGGGCCGTCGTGAGAGCGCTCCGCATTTGGTTCCTATTGCTGCAATCAAGGATCGCATGCATGCAATGCTTGAGGCTGCAAAAGCAAGTCTTCTCTAGATTTACTTTTTAAAAAGTCCGCCAAGTCCCTTGGCGGCACCACGAGCAGCAAGAGAGCCCATCATCTTCGCCATCTTGCCACCCTTCATATTTTTCATCATCGCTTGCATTTGTTCAAATTGAGCCAGTAAGCGATTGACTTCTTGAACCTGAACTCCGGCGCCCGCAGCAATTCGTTGCTTGCGTTTTGCTTTTAGTAGCTCCGGTTTGGCGCGCTCTTGCGGGGTCATACTATCAATAATGCCCTGCATATGTTTCATTTGTTTATCAGCCATGCCTAAATTTGCTTTACTGGCCTGTTGAGCAATCTGACTTGGTAGCTTATCAAGCAAATTCGCCATACCACCCATGTTTTGCATTTGCATAATTTGTTCACGAAAATCGCTTAGATCAAAGCCACCCTTTTGAATCTTGCTAGCAAGTTTTTGCGCTTGCTCAACATTGACATTTTGTTGGGCTTGCTCAACTAAAGCCAATATATCGCCCATGCCCAGAATGCGGCTGGTCATTCTTTCTGCATCAAAGGCTTCGAGACCATCCATCTTTTCTGCAACACCAATGAACTTGATGGGCACACCAGTGATGTGGCGAACGGAGAGTGCTGCACCACCGCGTGAGTCACCATCTAGCTTGGTCAGAATGACCCCTGTGAGTGGCAAAGCTTCATGAAATGCCTTGGCTGTGTTCACGGCATCTTGGCCGAGCATAGCGTCCACCACAAAGAGGGTTTCAATTGGCTTGAGATTGGCGTGCAGCGATTTAATTTCCTGCATCATTTGCTCGTCGATACCCAGACGACCAGCCGTATCAACAATCAAAACATCGTGGTAATGGCGTTTTGCCCAATCCAATGCAGCATTGGCAATTTCAAGGGGTTTTTGCTCTGATGTGCTTGGAAAGAAATCAGCCCCCACTTGAGCGCTGACCGTTTTTAGCTGCTCAATGGCAGCTGGACGATAAATATCACAAGAGACTGTTAATACCTTTTTTTTATGCTTCTCTTGTAAAAATTTGGCTAACTTGGCAACGGATGTTGTTTTACCTGCCCCCTGAAGACCTGCCATCAAGATCACCGCTGGAGGTTGGGTGGCGAAATTTAATTTACCGCTTTCGCCTTCCTCACCGCCCATAATCAGGGAAAGCTCGCGCTGTACCACTCCAACGAGGGCCTGGCCTGGCGTGAGGCTTCCAACCACATCTTCACCAAGGGCCTTAAACTTGATTTGCTCCAAGAGGTTCTTAACAACAGGAAGAGCGACGTCGGCTTCCAGTAAGGCTAGGCGGATCTCCCTGAGCATCTCAGCGGTATTGCTCTCGGTTAGGCGTGCTTGACCCCGCATGGTTTTAACCACACGACTTAAGCGGTCGGTCAGGTTCTCTAGCATTTATCGATTAGACTTTCGAAATGACTATTTTAGGTTACTCAGGTTTTGGCTGGCTGCCATCCCTTCTCTATCTCTTGTTGATCGTTGTTTTGGGCTATCGGGATCAAAAACGCCCAGAAACCCCTTTTTTTGTGGCCTTAGTACAAATTTTGATACTGATTGTTTTGATTATTCATGGGACCCTATTGCATGACTCCATTTTTAATGGGGATACCTTTGTCTTTGGTTTTGCTCAAGATCTTTCCCTAATGGCATGGGTAGGATTATGTTTTTATTGGATCCAAAGTTTTTTCCTGCCAATCTCTAGCTTGCGCTTAATGGCGATCAGTATGGCTATGTTTTGTGCCATCTTGCCCGATCTTTTTCCGGGGAGTGTGATTTCACAAAGATCGGTTGCCGATCCTTGGTTTAAGGCGCACTTTATTGTTGCTACATTTGCCGTGGGATTTTTTAGCTTGGCAGCAATGTTGGCGGTGCTAATGAATATTCAGGATCGCGCTTTGCGAAAGGGTATGGCAAATGGTATGGCAGGTTCACCCACTTGGGTCGAGAGTTTGCCACCTCTGTTGACGATGGAAAGCTTTTTATTCCGCTTACTTTATGTAGGTTATGTTTTATTAACATTAACCGTATTCTCCGGGTTATTTTTCTCGCAGGAGTTGTTTGGCAAACCGCTGGTATTTGATCACAAGACCATTTTTGCCTTGCTTTCATGGCTTTTGTTTACTGGGCTCGTGGTTGCCCGTGTTCGTGTTGGTTTACGCGGTCCTAGCGCGGTTCGTTGGGTCTTAGGCGGTTTTCTTGCGCTCTTGTTGACTTATGCGGGAACGCGTTTTGTGTCAGAAGTTATTTTGCAGCGGGCTTAATCTTGCTTAAGTGGGTATTGTTGTTTTTGGGGCTGGCAATGGCTTATTGGTGGCTAGTTGCCAAAAAGAAGAGCAAGAATGAGACTGACAATAAAAAAGTTAAGCAAACTGAGCCATCGCCAGTTAAGCCCCAGCGCATGGTCTCATGTTCGTGTTGCGATCTGCATCTACCGGAAAATGATGCGCTCGCTCATGATGGGCGCTATTACTGCTCTGTAGAGCATCGCGATAGTATTAGCCAGAAAGGGTGGTGGGGTAAAGCTCAGTGGCGTACCTCCACCAATTTTGATGAGCGCCCATCGGAATGTGATGTTGATCTCGCTGTCATTCATCACATTAGTTTGCCACCGGGGCAATTTGGTGGCCGACACATTATTGATTTTTTCCAAAATAATTTAGATCCCACACTGCACCCTTATTTTGAGGAAATTGCCAAACAGAAGGTATCAAGCCATTTTCTTATTGACCGTAAGGGAAAAACAACACAATTTGTTTCCATTCATAAACGCGCATGGCATGCAGGTGTATCGCAATTTGAGGGGCGAGAGCGTTGTAATGATTTTTCAGTGGGTATTGAGCTGGAGGGGGATAACCAGAGTCCCTTCACCAATGAGCAATACCTTTCTTTGTCTGAATTGATTGGGGTTTTGGGCAGGAAGTACCCACGACTCCAATTTGCAGGCCATAGCGATATTGCCCCAGGGCGAAAAACCGATCCTGGAAAATATTTTGACTGGGTGCGCATAAAACAATTAGCTCACTTGGCGGACCAACAATTACCGTTTGGCAGCGCATCGCGCTAACTGTTTACTCGCTAGGTAAGCGGATGCTCACATACTAATTTTGGAGTTTTTATTTCTTCCAAAAATAGGGAAATTACCAATCAATTCTGTAAGAAAAGACTTACCAAATCTAAAATATTTACCTATACTTAGTGCCTAGAACTATGAAAAACCACTATATCTAGTGTTTTTGCTCATAATTCATCTTTTTTCAATAAATACATATATATAGAGCAGGAGCAATATGACCTTCGCCGACCCACAAGCAGCAGGCCAAACAAGTACAGCAAACCCGGGAGGTCTTGGCTCAGGGGTTAATTTGACACAAACCCCATCGGCAAATTTTGTGGCAGGCGGAGTTGGGCTCACACAAACCACTCAACTCTCAGATTACAAAATTATTCGGCGCAATGGTTCGGTGGTTGCCTTTGAGCCATCGAAGATTGCAATTGCGGTTACCAAGGCCTTCTTGGCTGTC
This sequence comes from Burkholderiaceae bacterium, assembly GCA_027486235.1. Taxonomy (GTDB): domain Bacteria; phylum Pseudomonadota; class Gammaproteobacteria; order Burkholderiales; family Burkholderiaceae; genus Polynucleobacter; species Polynucleobacter hoetzingerianus. The sequence goes on along the minus strand of JAIXPN010000049.1, from coordinate 4,280 downwards.
AACGGTGGTCAGGGGGCTGCCTCAGCGCGAATTCGTGAGCAGGTAGAGCAGCTTACCCAAAACGTGGTTCGGGCTTTGTTGCGCAGTCGCCCCAACGGCGGCACATTTCATATTGAGGATATTCAGGATCAGGTCGAATTAGCGTTGATGCGCAGCGGTGAGCACAATGTGGCCCGCGCCTATGTGCTTTATCGTGAGAAGCGCAATCAAGAGCGCGCTGCTCAGCAAAGCGCAAGTCAAGAGCAGGTTGCTGATGCTGGCCTGCCAACGGTTCAGGTTACCGATAATGGAGTCACCAAGCCCCTCAATGTGGCTGCACTAAGAAGTGTGATTGAGGCGGCTTGTGAGGGTTTGGGTAATCATATTGATGCTAGCCCCATCATGACCGAGACTATCAAGAATTTGTATGATGGCGTACCCATGGCCCAAGTCTACGACTCCGCCATTTTGGCTTCGCGGACTTTGATTGAGAAAGATCCCGCTTACAGCCAGGTGACCGCACGTATTTTGATGCACGTCATTCGTAAAGAAATCTTAGGTCGTGAGGTTCTGCAGGGCAATATGCAGGCTGAGTATCCAAATTACTTCCCACAATTTATTCGTAAAGGCGTGGAAGCGGAACTGCTTGATCCCCGTTTGCTTGAGTTTGATTTAGCTAAGATCTCCGCCGCTCTCAATGCAGAGCGTGATTTACAGTTTAATTACCTGGGTTTGCAAACCCTCTACGATCGTTATTTCCTGCACATAGAGGATCATCGTATCGAAATGCCCCAGGCATTCTTTATGCGTGTGGCAATGGGCTTGGCCCTCAATGAACCTGAGCGTGAGCGCCGGGCTATCGAGTTCTATGAGGTCCTCTCGACCTTTGATTTCATGTCAAGCACCCCAACACTCTTTAATTCTGCAACCTTGCGTTCGCAGCTATCGAGCTGTTATTTGACTACGGTAGATGATGATTTAGATGGTATTTATGAGGCGTTAAAAGAAAACGCACTTTTGTCAAAGTTTGCCGGTGGCCTGGGTAATGATTGGACTAATGTGCGCGCCTTAGGTAGCCATATCAAAGGTACAAACGGAAAGTCGCAGGGCGTCGTTCCTTTCTTGAAGGTGGTAAACGATACGGCCGTTGCAGTGAATCAGGGCGGTAAGCGCAAGGGCGCTGTCTGCGCTTACCTGGAAACTTGGCACTTGGATATCGAAGAGTTTTTGGAGCTTCGCAAGAATACAGGTGATGACCGCCGCCGTACCCATGACATGAATACTTCCAATTGGATCCCGGATTTATTTATGAAGCGGGTGATGGAAAATGGTGAGTGGACCCTGTTTTCTCCATCCAGCACCCCAGATTTACACGATAAGTATGGCAAAGCATTTGAGCAAGCCTATATCGCTTATGAGAAACGCGCTGAAGCAGGGGAAATTAAGCCTTCCAAGAAAGTTCCTGCCGTTCAATTGTGGCGCAAGATGTTGGCCATGTTGTTTGAGACGGGCCATCCTTGGATTACCTACAAAGATCCTTGTAACATCCGCAGTCCGCAGCAGCATGTTGGCGTAGTGCATTCCTCAAATTTGTGTACCGAGATTACTCTCAATACCAATGAGACCGAGATTGCTGTTTGTAACTTGGGATCGGTCAACTTAACTGCGCATATGACTACCGATGCAAATGGGCAAATGGTTTTAGATCATGCCAAGCTCAAGAAGACGATTCAGACTGCAATGCGGATGCTCGATAACGTGATTGATATCAATTACTATGCCGTAGCTAAGGCGCGTACCTCAAACATGAAGCATCGCCCAGTAGGCTTAGGCATTATGGGCTTCCAAGATTGCCTGCACATGCAGCGTATTCCCTATGCAAGTGATGCAGCAGTGAAGTTTGCTGATACCTCGATGGAGGCAGTTTGCTATTACGCCTACCAGGCATCGAGTGAGTTAGCTAAGGAGCGGGGCACCTATAGTAGCTACCAAGGCTCTTTGTGGGATCGTGGCATCCTGCCACAGGACACCCTGAAATTACTCGAGCAAGAGCGTGGCGGCTATGTTGAGGTTGATCAGTCCAGCACAATGGACTGGGGTACCTTGCGCGCTCAGATTAAGCAAAACGGTATGCGTAACTCAAATTGCGTAGCGATTGCGCCCACGGCGACGATTTCGAACATTATTGGCGTATCAGCTTGTATTGAACCCACATTCCAGAATTTGTTCGTGAAATCCAATCTCTCGGGTGAATTTACTGTCGTTAATGATTACCTTGTTCGTGATCTTAAGGACCGCGGACTCTGGGACGAGGTCATGATCGCTGATCTGAAGTATTTTGATGGCACATTGTCGAAGATAGATCGCGTTCCGCAGGATTTGCGTGATTTGTACGCCACCGCCTTTGAGGTCGAGCCTAGCTGGCTCGTTGAGGCGGCCTCCCGTCGTCAAAAGTGGATCGACCAAGCGCAATCCTTAAATATTTACATGGCCGGCGCCTCAGGTAAGCGATTAGATGACACCTATAAGTTGGCTTGGTTGCGTGGTTTAAAGACTACTTACTACTTACGCACAATGGCGGCTACCCATGTTGAGAAATCAACAGTTGCCACTGGGCAGTTGAACTCTGTATCGAGTGGTGCAGAAACAGCTCCTGCCGTGGCAGCAGATGGCCCAGTATGTACGATGCGCCCAGGCGATCCTGGATTTGAGGAATGCGAAGCCTGTCAGTAAGCTTTATTGAAATTAAATAAATAGGAAGAATTAGGAGAAGATTATGTTGAACTGGGACGAAGAAGTTGCACCCGCATTAGCGAAGGCAGGCTTTACTCCGCCCCCATCCATGCCGGTACCTCAAGCGCAGCCACAGGTAGCGCCAGTTCAGGCCGATCAAGTTGCAGTTGCGCCCCCTGCGCAGGCTGCAAAGCCAGTACTTGAGGCCGTAGAGCGTCGCGTGAATGTAGCTGACAAGCGCGTCATCAACGGCACTACCGATGTAAACCAATTGGTGCCATTTAAGTACAAGTGGGCCTGGGAGAAGTATCTGGCTGGTTGCGCAAACCACTGGATGCCACAAGAAATTAATATGAACCGCGATATTGCTCTTTGGAAAGACCCTAATGGTCTAACAGAGGACGAGCGGCGCATTATTAAGCGTAATTTGGGTTTTTTTGTAACCGCCGATTCTTTGGCGGCTAATAACATTGTTCTTGGCACCTACCGCCAAATCACTGCGCCAGAGTGCCGTCAGTACTTACTCCGCCAGGCTTTTGAAGAGGCTATTCATACCCATGCTTACCAGTACATTGTGGAGTCTTTGGGTCTCGATCAGGCTGAAATATTCAACGCATACCATGAGGTTCCATCAATCCGGGATAAGGATGAGTTCCTGATTCCTTTCATTGATGTGCTTACCGATCCAGCATTTAAGACCGGAACTCTGGAAAATGATCAAAAACTCTTGCGCTCACTGATTGTTTTTGCCTGCGTTATGGAGGGTTTGTTCTTTTATGTTGGTTTTACGCAAATCCTCGCAATGGGTCGCCAAAACAAAATGACGGGAGCTGCAGAGCAGTATCAATACATCCTGCGCGATGAGTCGATGCACTGTAATTTTGGTATTGATTTGATTAACCAAATCAAGCTGGAGAACCCGCAGCTATGGACTTCCGCGTTCAAAGAGGACATCCGTGGCATCTTTGAAAAAGCAGTCGAGTTGGAGTATCGCTATGCCGAAGATACGATGCCAAGAGGGGTGCTTGGATTAAATGCGCCCATGTTCAAAAGTTACCTCAGATTCATCTGTAATCGTCGATGCATGCAAATAGGACTTGACGCAATGTATCCAAATGAAGAGAATCCATTTCCATGGATGTCAGAAATGATAGATCTGAAAAAAGAGAGAAACTTTTTTGAGACTAGAGTAATTGAGTATCAAACCGGCGGCGCGCTGAATTGGGAGTAAGTAACAGCTAAGTTAGCGCTTCGTCCGGCAATATAGGAGATAGGACGGTTGATTAGTATTCGCAGTCGATTAAAACAGGCACAAATGCGAAAACCCTTAAAACAGGGTGACCGGATCTCTTTCCCCATTTTTTCCAACCCATTCAAAAAGCCGCTTCCTGCAAAGGGTGCGGCTTTTTTTCCAGGATTCATTAGCGTGCAGCACCAAGCTTTAGGCCGCGCGCCGATGAATAGCTCGCTCGTTTCCTATATGGTTCCGCAAGGTTTCATACAGAGTAATGGTCGGGTTTTCTCAATCAGTAGTTTGTTCTAATCCTCACGTGAAGGAGAATCACTAT